>CAKZRZ010000077.1 GCA_937918955.1 uncultured Arenicella sp. | reverse complement strand
TATTTATTTGCCTTGGTGGCAGGCGATTTGAAGCATATCAGCGATGAGTTTCAAACCACCAATGGTAAACGAGTAGAGCTCAATATTTATACCCAAGCGCATAATATTGAGAAATGCCAACATGCTATGAACTCACTTAAGAATTCTATGAGTTGGGATGAAGATGTTTATGGCCGCGAGTATGACCTTGATATTTATAACATCGTCGCGGTAGACGATTTCAATATGGGGGCGATGGAAAACAAGGGTTTGAATGTATTCAATTCAAAATACGTACTTGCTAATCAACAATCGGCGACAGATGCCGACTATGAAGGTATCGAAAGCGTCATTGGTCATGAGTACTTTCATAATTGGTCGGGTAATCGTGTGACCTGTCGAGACTGGTTTCAATTGAGCTTAAAAGAAGGCTTTACGGTGTTTAGGGATCAAGAGTTTAGTGCTGATATGGGTTCTCGTTCGGTCAAGCGAATACGCGATGTCCAAGTCCTCAGAGCCTATCAATTTAAAGAAGACGCAGGGCCAATGGCTCATCCTGTTCGCCCTGATTCATATCAAGAAATAAATAACTTCTATACGGTCACTATTTATGAGAAAGGTGCAGAAGTCATTCGAATGATGCACAGTTTGGTTGGTGAGAAAGGTTTTCGTAAAGGTTGTGATCTGTATTTTGATCGTTTCGATGGTCAAGCAGTTACAACCGAAGATTTTGTCGCATCAATCGAAGAGGCAAACGAGCTGGATCTAACGCAGTTTAGACGTTGGTATACTCAATCGGGCACACCCGAAGTCAATTTGGTGGAATCGTTCGAAGAGCAAACTCTAACCTTAGAGTTTACTCAAAGTTGCCCTGCAACTCCGGGTCAAACGGACAAAGAGCCATTTCAAATACCGATCGCGATCGCGCTGTTTTCAAGTAGTGGAAAGAAGCTTCACGAAGAAACTTTGGTGTTAACAGAAGAAAAACAGAAATTTGAATTTGAAGGTTTTACTGATAAGCCATTGATATCCTTGCTTAGAGATTTTTCGGCACCAATTAAATTAAGCTCGGACGTATCAAACGCTGACCTAGCCCGGTTAATTGAGCATGACGATAATGGTTTTGCGCGTTGGGAGGCCATGCAAAAGCTGTCACTAAATCTAATTCTTCCTGCGGTGGAAACTGGCAAGCTTGATGAAGACTTGTACAAAAATTTATTAAACGCGATGCATGGTTTAATTAATTCAAACCCAGGTGATAAAGCCGTCTTTGCAGAAATGCTGACACTTCCCTCGGCCGCGTATATCGCTGAACAGTGTTCACCAATTAAGCCTCAACGGGTTTCGGATATTCGCGATGAGGTAGTGCATCGCTTAGCTCGAGATTTAGAGTCTCAGTTCCATGCTATTTACGCGAATAATAATCAACGCTCTGGTTTTACACTCGATGCTGATGCGGTAGCAGAGCGCGCTTTAAAGAATCGAGCCTTGAGCTACTTGGTGGCGACAGAGCAGGCGGCCTACCACGCTCTTGCTAGCCATCAGTACCATATTGCCAGCAATATGACCGATCGTCTTGCGGCTTTCGGGGCGCTTATTACGTCTGCTTATCCAGAGCGCGCAGTGTTGATTAATGACTTTTATCAAAACTGGAAGCATGACACCTTGGTGCTTGATAAATGGTTCGCGATGCAGGCGATGACACCAAAGGCTGAAACATTAGATCAGGTAATAGAGTTACTTGAGCATACTGATTTTTCTATTAATAACCCTAACAAAGTACGTTCTCTAATTGGCGTTTTTACCTCGAACCTAGTCGCGTTTCACCGAGAAGATGGAAAAGGTTATGAGTTTTTAGCTGACCAAGTAGTTCAATTGAATTCAATAAACCCACAAGTAGCTGCACGATTAGTCAGCGTTTTTAATAGTTGGAAGAACTACGCTGAACCTAATTCTTTAATGATGAAGTCACAAATAGAGAGAATAAGTAAGGTTGAAAATTTGGCAAAAGACGTGACAGAAATTGTCAACAAAGCGCTAACAGCTTAGCGTTTGCTCAAAAACCCTTTGTTTTAAAGGGCTAAGATAAAATATTTTTAATAGTGCAAAAGAAACTGGAGTTAACGGAGGTTAATCCGCTATTCTTTGCGTGGGTTATGGTTTATGAATACAAGTTCATGACATCTTTCTGTGGCGGGGGTCAAACACAAAGCCACTAGTTTGTAGTGATGGTACTACTCTATTGTTGGCACAAAAATAAGATTCAATAATTGGTGCCTCCCAATGTCGGTTAAATTATTTAGAGACGACCCGTCTCTTTTCAAAACAAGCTCCTCGTTCTTGCTGCGGCTCAGTGGTAAATTTTGCTTACTGGTTCTGTTGTGGTCGTTCAGTGCTCAAACAGCTTTTTCGCGAAATAAGCTAAGTCGGGCAGAGATGGCGAGCGTTCTAAACGTTATAAACCTTCTCCTGTTAAGCGATGATACTTCTATTAGCTTGGCTCTAGGCGAATTCGAAGGCTCAGCAATAGTAATAAGAGATGGTTTTGTAGCTGACTTTGATCAACAAGGTTTTGATGTTGAACTGTGCTTTGTGCTCTCATCCGATAATGTAGGTATATCCATTAACGGTGTAGATCAAACGGGCGATAGCGCATTAAGCGTTGGCGAAAACTGTTATCAAGTACCAAGTGCGCAACAACAAGGCGAAAATCTCATTGTCTTCAGTTTGCCAGACGGGCAATCAGCGGCCATAAGTAATATTAGCGTCGAACCAGCGAATCAAACACAGTTAACCTTAGGTGTACTAACGCGCAGCGGCTGGGACGAGAAAGCGGTTAGAAAGGTACTTAAAATTTTCGCTTTTGGAGGACATTCCACGACTCAGCAAATAACGCGTTGGGCTAATATGCAGCCGAAAGTGGCGATTAAGCAGATGCTTAATTTTAGCCAACATAATCCATTCTTATCGCCAATTCGAGGCGCAGACCAATATAAGCAAACGGCGACGCAATATGGAGAGTTTACCGACTTCGTAGAAAACTTATTGAGCAGTCCAGCTTCTAATATCCCTATTGACTCTGATCGCCGAGAAAAATATGGTTTTGATGGCTACGCGTTTGACGATACCTTGCAATACCTAGTAACCGTGAGGGGGTTAAACCCGTTTCGTCACATGGTTGGTTTTTGGGAAACAAACTACCACCTCGCTGTTAACTTAGAATCGAATGTTAATAACGAAGAAATGGGCGAGTACTATGACGTCATCATGCGGGCGCATGAGTCTGGTGTGCCTTATCAGCGTGTATTAGCGGCTGCTGCAAAGGCTGCTGCGCCGGCCGCCCAGTATGGTCATGAAAACAATGAATGGATAGATGGCTTTTGCTTTTGTAACGACGATTTTGCGCGAGAAATACATCAATTGTATTTCGGTATCTTTGGTGAAGGGGATGAGGAGCATCATGAGAATGTAACCATCCCCAACACTGCAGCCATGCTCTCTGGAATGAAAACCTTTGTTAAGGTTCCTCGCGAAGGTAGAGAAGCTGATTTTCCTCGTGTGTTTGACCGTGAGTCAATTAACTATGTGATAGAAGATCTATCGGTTCACCATGGCCCATCGTTAGGAATTTTACGTCAAACAATTTCAGGTTCAGGCCCGTTTGAGAAGATCGATTCATTAGTCGAGCATTCAATTGAGCACCCCGATAGCTTGAAGAATCTACCAATCATGATTGTGTCAGTTATCGCCGATGACAATTTGAGCGAAGAAAGTCGCGATAAGCTTAGAGCGGCCTGGGCAAGTATGGGCAGCAACAAGCAATTTCTGGACTATATTCAGAGTTACGCTATTTCGGATCTCTTTCATGGTACGGAGCAAAGAAAGTTTATGAGCTCATTTTGGCGTGAATATTATTTCGCCAATAAGTTTAATATTGACAATATTGAGGCGTATCAATCGTTTCGCGACGGTCAGACAGGGCGCCCAATCAATAGTATTCTTGATAGAGACGATGCTCAATCTTTTAGGCCTCGACACAATGTGTTTGGTGGTCAAACCTCGCTTGAAGCAGCTGATTCATCGACAGTTTTTGAGGACAATTATAATCGCGCGACGGATGATGATTTCCCTTGGACTAGGGCAGCCGCTTGTGATGATTGCGACCAAGGGCAGCCTTGGCAAAAAGACTGGGGCGCCGTGATTCCGCGGGTTAACGGACAGCACTCAGTTAATGATGTTGCACAATGGCTGTGGATACATTTAACCGGTAGTTTGGATAATTACACACCGTTGGAGCGTGCGCATGTGGTGGCCATTTTAGGTGCCTCGACGCAAGGCAATGAAGACCGTCATTTTGATTTACCCATGTTTTTGTGTGTGTACAACGATCTAGAGGCGCAAGGACAAGGTACCAATGATGTATCGACTATTCGCAGTCAATTGACTCGTTTTTGTCGGCGGTCTGATGGCAGCTATGATGCGGATGAGACACGTTGGTTAAATAAGTCGTATAGCGTAGACGAGTTGACCAATAACCTGAGCGCGCTTTATGCGTTTTACAATCCAGCGATAAGCAATGGACAAATACCGAACTTAATTAACCAATTGGGCAGCATCAATATGCCGCTACTTAGTGACAATGCCGAGATACGTTTGCAAGCAAATAGACGCATTCATTATGCGATGGCATTTATTTCTGGCACACCGTTTATGTTGGTAGAGACCGGAGAATAATCATGAATAATTGGGATATGGATCGACGCGCTTTTCTACGCAATAGTTTTTACTCAACTATGTTGTTTGGAGTGGGTAGTGCAACTGGCTTGGTATCAAATGCTCATGCGGCGTTTACAAATTTGCAAAATCGTTTATTAGTCGATTTGAATTTAAATGGTGGCCCAGACTTAAGGCATTTAGTCGTGCCGGCAATGCCAAGCGAATTAAATAACACAACACGAGCAACACCAGGCTACAAGTATTGGGAAAACCGTTATTTAACTCAAGCCTTAGCGAATGATGAATCGGCATGGCAAGCTCGCTGGAATAATGAGTATCATCACATCACCATCAACCAAGCGGGAGACGTTAATAATGGTCTTACTTTTGGTATATGGAAGGGCGCAGGTTGGCTTACTCGAATGTACGAAGAAGGTAATGTCGCATTAATTGCCAACTCCGCGATTGGTCGTAATCGGGCCCATGATCGCTCTCAAACTCAGCTACGACAAGGTGATGTGTTTGCTAATGAGACTGAAACTCAAAGGTCAGGCTGGGGAGGGCGCTTAGCGCGCTTCACCAATAATAACTCGGTTTCGCTCACTGATAATCCGAGCCCATTTTGTTTTGGGCCGGTTGATACGCCTGTTTATGATCCTTTACAGATCGACAATCGAAGTTTTCTTTCGATAACTGACAGTCGAAATAGTGGGCTTTTTGAAGCGGATCTTGATGTTGATCAAACCTATCAAGTAGATGATAAGTTTGCTCGCTCATTAAAGAGTTACTATCAAGCATTGAGGGGAGAGTCTCAGAATGGCAATCTATCGTCAGCCTATGAAAAAGCCATGGACCATGAAGAGAAAGTTCGCTTTTTTGGTTCCGAGTTGCGCCGGCGTTTAGATTTTGACATACCGTTGTTGATACGTGCGTTGTATGAAAATATTGATGGCATCAACAATGGCGGCACTGATAATAGAGCGCGTCGCGTGCTTCGCAGCAGCAGCTTTGGTCGTCAGATTCGTAATTTATATGATTGTATTGCGACTAATGATTTATTAAATATGCGCGTAGCGTCTCTGTCGTATGGAGGTTGGGATAGTCATGCAAGTCAAGGTGATCGCTCAAATAACAATGATGTTTATGACCCGTTTAGCAATTTGCCGCGAGGTATTGAGCGCAACTTACGTGATATTTTTGGCGGCCCGTTTAACGGCTCAGGCGACCTCCATGGTGGCTTTTCAGCCTTGTGGGAATACCTAGATAATGTTGATAAAGATCGAATTGTTATCAATGTAGCCGGGGAGTTTGGCCGCCAAATTAGGCAAAATGAAAATGACTTTTCTGGCACTGACCACGGTGATGGAAATTTGGTGATCTTGATTGGAAACTCTATCGATGGTGGCGTATACGGTGATTTGTTTCCAGAAAGCGAGTTGGAAAAATACGCTGAAGACCCAGGACGCACCCCTGATATCGAGAGCCTAACTGAGATGGACCATATTTTTGGGAAGGTTTGCAATTGGGTATCGTCAAGTGATTCTGGAGTGGTAGAGTCTGCCGGACGTGTGTTTCCGCGACTCTTAGAAACGCCAGATACAGAGAACTACCCTGATATCGAGAGCGCTAACATGCTAGACAACCTATTCACCACTTAGTCCTGACTAGAGCAGATCAGTATTATGCGTAAAACTTTCGCCAAGTACGTGGTGCTTACGGGTCTGTGTACCGCAGCGCTCAACGCCTATGCGTTGCCTGAGTTTTTAACAGAGTGGCGAAATCTTTATGGAGCTGATTCGCCTATTGATGACGACAATACTACCGAATGTCAGATATGTCATATTTCCGCCGGTGGAGGAACCGCAGGTGGTTGGAATGGTTACGGATGGCGCATTCGAGAAGTGTTACAAGGTTTTAGTAGTTCTGAAATTGCTCGCGTCATTGTGCAAGCTGGGGTTTCTGACTCAGATCAAGATGCGGCAGGAGCAACTAACGTTACTGAAATAAAGTTGGGGAATCACCCGGGGTGGCGAGAAGGAACGAGTCTTCGGTATCGTATTTCGCAAGGGGTTGACGAGATTAATACACCGCTTACTTTAAACGCGATTGAATTAGATCCACCAGCGCCACTCGACGACCCGATACCTTTAAAGGTTGTTCAAGGGCAGCAGCGTGTGTCACTGGAAACAGTTTCGAGTGGATTTATTTCGCCTTTGCTCGCCGTGCCAGCACGGGGTGTAGAGGGGGTTCTTTTTGTGGTTGACCAAGTAGGTATTATCTGGCGAGTGATGTTGAGTGACGGCTCCAAAACGCGCTTCTTCGATATTACTCCGAGCTCGTTTACCGCTGAGGCGAATGTAACAGACTTAGTCACGCTAGGTGATGCGGGTTTTGGTCCATTTGATGAGCGTGGCTTACTAGGTTTGGCGTTTCACCCAGATTTCGCTACTAATGGTAAATTCTATACATACCAATCTGAGAATGTTGTTTACACAGCTGACTTTTCTACTATTGCAGTAGGTGGGCAGCATAATCATCAAACCGTAATCGCAGAATGGACTGTTTCTGATCCTAATTCTACGGCTCCTCTTATTGGGTCTAAAAGAGAATTACTGGTGATAGATCAACCCCAATTTAATCATAATGGCGGTATGTTGGCGTTTGGACCTGATGGTTTTTTGTATATCTCAGTCGGTGACGGTGGTGCTGCAGATGACCAAGATGTGACGATTGAGACCATTAACATAACCACCGGCTTAATAGAGACTCAGGTGCTTGTAGATGGTCATCAAGATGGAAATGCTAGAAACCCGGCTAACCCCTTAGGTGCTATTTTAAGAATTGACCCAGACCAAAGCTCCGCTGACGCTGAATACGGTATTCCAGCATCAAACCCGTTTGATGGAAGTGGTACCGAGTTGGCTGAGGTTTATGCCTATGGTCTACGTAATAGCTATCGCTTTTCATTTGATACAGAAAATGGTGACTTGTATGCCGCTGACGTGGGTCAGAATGACATAGAAGAGATTAACTTGATCGAAGCTGGCAAGAACTATGGTTGGAACTTTAAAGAGGGTTCATTTTGGTTCTATCCAAACCAAAGTCAGCCTGGTTATGTGAGCAATGTGGTGAACGATGCAGCACCAATGGGTTTAGTCGACCCTATTTTAGAGTACGATCATGATGATGGGATATCGGTAACCGGCGGCTATGTGTATCGTGGAACTGAACTTGATGAAGCCCTAGAAGGAGCTTACATATTTGCCGATTGGTCGAGCGACTTCGGCGTACCGAGTGGGCGATTGTTTTACAGCGATGACTTTAATCGTATCCAAGAACTAGGTGTAGCTGGTCAAAATGGAGTAGGGCTGTTTGTTACTGGCTTTGGGCAAGATGCCAATGGGGAGCTTTATATCGTAGGTAATAAAACCGGCAGCCCAACAGGCGAAACCGGTGTATTGCAGATAATAGTTCCACCGGTTGAGAATGATCTCTGCATCCCAATTAGAACTCAAGGAGACGGGTTTGCAATTGTCTGCTTGTAGCGCTTCTAGCTATGAGTACACCGACTTATTACTCAAATTCACCGCAAACTTTATTGTTGATTTAAAGCAATACTCGTGGTGCATTTAGGAAATAACGATTTTCTAGTTAAACCAACCTCGATTGCTAGAAGGGATGACAAATCTAAAGTGAACTAATCGAACCTGATGTAAGTGGCGGGGTCAGTGGCTTAACCATAGCCGAGCATCTGCTAGGTCAACTAGGTAGCGAATGGCGATAAGGCCCGGTCTAAAATGAGTTAACGACCATTGGTGGCCGGATATATGTCCGCAATTGTTCATCTCGGGCAAACATCATCACTTGACCGCAAGGGAGGTATTTCATATATGTCCCCATTTTCCCTTGGCGCATTTTGCAGACGCTCCTTGGAGTTTTTGTGACATAAAACATAGAAGAAGTTGACTCAAACTAAATTCGTGCATAGGCACACTATGCTAAGGCCTTCGTTACTGCTATTACTCATACTCCACAATCGAGTTTTCAATCTCAAGGCTTGTGTTAATAAAGTCATTATTAGTAAATTTTAAGCGTTGAGAGTCTCTAATTCTTGTTGTGTAACCCTGTAACGATCTAAAGCTTGAGTTTTTTACTTCTATCGTGCTATCCAAACTGTCTAAGTTATTAAACGATAGTGGAATTCGAGGGACGGTAATTGAGTTATTGTTGAAAGTAACGTTTTTTCCAACAGTGTCCCACACCGTGATCCCGACAACAGCAACATGAGCATTTGATCTTAATACATTGTCTTCAATCAGCACATTTTCAAATGCTGGGACTTCTTGTTCACCGGGTGCCAAATCAGGCTGGTTGTTTCTCGAATATCGCGGATCAACCGCGCTTTCTTGTCGAAAAAATTGTATTCCATGATTCAAACCAAAATCGACAATCGTATTGCCGATCACTTGGGCATCTTTACCACGCACGCTAATGCCACGATTAAAGCCGGTTATGGTGTTACCAGACACCACGTTATCAGTAGATGCTTGAAACCTCCCAGCATCCGAGACCAACGGCAGATAGCCCATGGTAATGCCTGTTTGACTTGCAGCACGCTGGTTAATTGGGTCTAACGTTAAAGTGTTATCGAGAAACCGAGTACCGGTAGAAAAGCTAGCCACAAATGCATGATCTGAAATGTTATTTGCAATCGTAACATCAATGCCTGAATAGTCTACAATTGAAGCCACTTCATTATTGACAAAGGTGTTGCCCTTGATGGTGACACGCTCTACTTTTTCCCAAAATATTTTTCGTGCAGTGCCGTCTTGCATGTAGCCAATAAAGGGCTCCACATCAATACCCACTCTTGGGTTAATGCCAGCGGCTGAGATAATAGTATTGCCTCTTTCACCCAGCCCAGCCTCTTCGATATGGCAATTTTCCACCGTGATGTCTTCACCATCAGTGATACTGATGTTATTGCGCCGCGACCGTAGCAGTGTGGAGTTCTTAATAGTAACTCGTTGATTAAACCTTTGATTTGAGTTGAGTGTTGCTTGATCTTCAACGAATACGCGATGCCCCGCCGCACCGGCGATGAACGCATCGCCAGTGGAGTCGGCCATAGTGACGCCATCAACAGTGATATCTCTTGAGCCTTGTACAATAACTAATCCAGGCCATTCGTGAGTGTTGCGTTGTCGGCCAAAAGGGTCATTGATGGGAGAATAGTCGTGTTCCCATCGGTCTCCGTGTAAGTTGCCACCGCTGATAAATACGTTTTCTTGTTCAAACACACTCAGTAGCCTGTTAAAGGGATAAAATGTGGGTTGCACTCTTAAATGCGTTGAGTCGGACATTGAAAAATGAAAGTTAGACGGCAAACCAATACTAAATTCCGTGGCGTGCATTCGCGCTGTGCCCCAACCACCGACGGTAAAATAGGCGTCGAGTCGTTCGATGTTAAAGCGAGAAGCGCTTAATCGATGAGATTGGTTAATAGCTTTTTGCAAGTTAAGCCTGTTTTGTAACCCGGTTTCAGTGTTAACGCGCCCTTGCACAATGCGCCATTGGCTAGGTGTAAAATTAAACGTGGGGCTGATTAAAGAAGCCGAGCCTTGTACATTTAAGTTAACATTGAGTAAACGACCGTCAATCTCGCCTCCATTAAAGATAAGCGAGCCATTAAAAATGTGCCCACCGCCGTCCTTTAAAGTCACATTACTGGGTAAATGTAAGGACCGACCATCTAAATTGAAATCACACTCGATCGAAAGTTCTTCACTGGGCAAGGTGGCTTGCAATTCGCTGAGTTCACCAACGCAGCGTGATTCGCCTAATAATAAATCAACGATTACCGGCATCATTTTCGCACTATCCGAACTCTGAGCATGAATACCATGGGAACTCATTAATGCTAATAGAATAATGAGTAAGGTGATACTACTTTTTTTTCCAAATTGATTCATGATTATTGACCCGTGCGTGGTGCATTTAGGATTTAGTGCTTAAAGTTGAAAAGCAAGTTGCTCATTAGCCAAGAAGGTTCATCATTACTTTTTTCTAAAAATTCAATGGTGTGAGCAACTTACTTTGTAATTATACCAAAATACATGCTTTACTGCACGAACTTGAGCCAGACGATAACCTCATGAATCAAGTGCGTTTGCCTAGACTAAGCGACAAGCAATAGATCGCTTTAAACTTGACAGCCGAAGGCTTAGGCATCGACTCTGAACGTTACTTATTCAAGTAACTTCCTGATCAATTAAAACCGATGATTGAAAGCTCTGTTTACAATCGTAGACGTCGTTCTCTGGCTTTAAAGTTGCAGAATTCATGCAGTCGACAGCTCTCCAAATTGTTGCATTTAGCGGGCATCATATTATTGACAGCATGCCCGTTGAGGTGTGTAAAATTGCTCGGGAAAATCGTTAAAAAATTTGTTGCGATAAAATTGAGCAATCACCAAATCGCGGTTATTGCGCAGCACAAAAAACACACTACTTTGGCTACAAATTGCACGCTGAGACCTTTGCGCTAAACGCCAATTCTATTCTGTTTTTGCCAAATTGCTCATTTTTTAAGCAATTTTGCGATATTGGGGCCAATATCGCCTCTGATTTTGTCATTGTTCCGCTTTTTAGACGGAATAATCCCGTAGCCAGTCAGATATAACTGACTTTATTGCTCGCTTTCAGTAAGTTCAAACACATTGCTTTAAGATAACATTGACCTAAGACTTTGCCCTGACCAAAGTACTTCGCTTGGCTAAATCGGAATCGGCGCTTGAGAGTGCCAAAAGTCTGTTCAATAACCCAGCGCTTCGCTTTAATGTCAATGTTGCGCTGCCGCTCTTCTGATGTGATCGGGCGACCTCGAACCGCTTTGTGCATGATGCCATCTCTGAGCCCTCGCTTATTCAGCTCTACTCGGTTAGCCTTGCTGGCATAACCTTGCCAACAACTCTACGCCTTCTGGTAAGTCATCAAGCAACCGCGTTAAGTGTCGGCTTTCATGAGCATTGGCGGGGGTGACATGAATGCCTTCAAGGTATCCTTCTTCATCACTGCTGGCATGGAGCTTGTAACCGAGATAAAAGCGACCTGCTTTCTTAACCCCATTTGGCTTCTTTATCTTTACTGACAGGCGTTGGCGTTACATCACCATTCTCTTCAACATCCATTGCCTTACGCTTGGGCGCTCCTATTGACTCTATGATGCTGGCATCAACAACCGCGACGTTTGCATTACCAATCTTCAGGTTTTGTTGTTCTAGTTGACCGTTAATCTCGCTCATCAACCGCTTCAATAAATCACCCTTCATAAGCCATTGGCGATAGCGGCAAAGCGTCGAATGGTCAGGCAATTCCATATCATCAAAATCACAAAAGACAAGAAAATCCGCTCTTACCGCTAGCGCGTGCTCTAACTCAGGATCACTTAAGCAATGCCATTGCCCCAGTAATACTGCTTTAAACATTTTCAATGGGGCGTATCCACTATTGCCGCGCCGATCACCGCGTGATCGTGCCCGTGCTCGGCGTAATTTATCGCCAATCGTTTGCCAATCCAGCAACTCGTCTAACTTCAGTAAGGGATATTTAGCTTTGTTTTGGTAAAGCCGTGCTTTAAGGGTCTCTTTGAAGAAGCTACTCATTTGAAAACCACATCTTAAATTGAAGAACTTCTATTTTAACCGATCAACCCGTCTTTAGTGCAAAGGTCTCACGCTGCATGTACGGCGAGCGGTGTTTTCAAAGCCTTTGATATTACTCAAGCTCCTGTGCATGACATCGACATCCACTTTTCGAACTGTGTCCTAATTGGTAATCGGGGTTATTTTAGCCGTCAGTATCAGCAAGATTTATTCGACAATAATTCGATTGAACTGGCAACGCCTGCCCGTAAAAGCGAGTAAAATCCCAAGCCGTACTCTCGACCATTCAGTAACGCCAGAAAGCGAATTGAAACCTTGTTTTCCCAGCTATGTGACCAATTTATGATTCGACGAAATTACGCTAAATAATTTTAGGGAATTGCCACTCGCATGATCTCGAAAATAACAACATTAACTGTCATTCAATGGTTTAACAAACGCAATGGAAACAATATCAATAACTAGAAAATCGCTATATCCTAAATTCACCACGAGTATTGCTTTAAATCAACAATAAAGTTTGCGGTGAATTTGATGCTTGGCTTATAGTCTAGAGCCATCGTAATTCACCTTTAATATTCAAGTCATGACAACGAAAACTGCGCTTATCACAGGCGCCTCTGCTGGCATCGGTTTTGCAACGGCTCAACGATTGAGCGAGCTTGGCTTTCAGCTAATCTTGTTAGCGCGCCGTAAAGAAAAATTAATGGCGTTAGCAGAAAGTTTAGACGTCGACTGCCATGTCATTGCCTGCGATGTGAATAACCACGAACTGTTAGAAGCAGAACTCAATGATCTTCCAATCTCGTTTACCGAAATCGACCTCTTAGTCAATAACGCGGGTCTTGCCTTGGGTTTGGCCACCGCTGATAAGACAGATTGGCACGATTGGCAGACGATGATTCAAACCAATTGTATGTCTTTGGCTTTTGTTACTCGGCAAATTTTGCCAGGCATGGTAGAGCGGAACCATGGCCAGATTATTAATATGGGATCGATCGCCGGTAATTATGCCTACAAAGGCGGCAACGTTTATGGAGCGACTAAGGCATTTGTTGATCAATTCTCAATGAACCTACGCTCAGACCTATTAGGCAAAAAGGTACGTGTAACAAACCTTGTACCCGGCTTAATAGCCGAGACAGAGTTTTCACATGTGCGCTTTCATGGCGATACTGAGGCTGCACAGGCTGTCTACGCTGACTGTGAAGCACTCAGCGCCGATGATATTGCCAATAGCATTGCTTGGGTTGCCAGTTTGCCCGAGCATGTAAATATCAACAGGCTTGAAGTGATGCCTACCTGTCAGGCACCAGCGGGCTTGGCTGTTGATAAAACAATGCTCGATTAACGCTGAGACTCGCTCAGAGTTCCTAAGGCTTAGTAAACTTCAAGGTCATTCTGTCGCTCTCGCCTATCTCAAGCACTTTTGCTCTTAGGGCTTTATTAAAGCTTGAGCCTTTTAAACTAGGAGGCAGTGAGTACAGACCGTTGGGGTAGTCCTTGGTGTCTTTAGGGTTGGCGTTAATCTCAGCGCTTTCAAGTAGTTCAAAGCCTGCGTTCTTGGCTAGCATCAACACGTGAGATTGGTTTACGTAACCATTCTTACCCTCAGGGTCTTGTGGAATTGACTCATCGCCGCGATGATCGACGATCCCAAAAACTCCACCAGGTTTTAGCATTTTAAAAATCGAGTCGAAATAGTCTTGCGCTGGATTGTCGTAAATCATAAATCCGTGAGCTCGAAACACTAATACTCGGTCGGCGCTATTGTCCGCGACTTTGTCGACAGGCTTTGGAAAGGCATCTTTTGAACGAACTGGAATATAGTGACCGTTCTCAGCTAAATACGGTTCTAGGATGCTTCGATACCAGCCGCCTTGGCCGCCTGGCCATATTTCTACTACCGTTTGATCTGACGCAACTTCAAAAAAATTAAGGGTCTTAACTGGGTTACGATATTTGTTTCTGGCACGGGCTTTCTCTGAGCGATTTTCACTTTCCGCTAGTACAGATAGCTGTTCTAGGTCATTTGACGACAACTCAGCAAAAACGCTCTCATTGCTTACTAATAATAAGCTAGCGCAGAGTAAAACGAGGGTATGGCGAAGGTTTGGCATGATCGGTCTCTATAAAACGATGATTTGATAAGGATTACATTAGCATTAACCTATAAAGAGAACGGTTACCGCGAGCGATCCTTTCGCGCTTATGACAAAAAAGCAGCTAGAGTGAACCTTGCCGAACTTAGTTGTCTTTGTTTGACTTTATCAGCAGATAAACTAAATAGACTGGCAAGGCAAAGATAAACACCACAATGCCAATTTTCAATAAGAGTGCCCAAGTCATGTATAAATCCGTCTTTACTTTAGCAGGCTATTAGAGTGAAGCGGATTTAGTTTGGATCGCACCGCGTTCGGCCATGAACTTTTTGAACTTGAAATATATGTCAAAGGCGCTGACCTCACCGTTTTCTTCAACTAAGAAAAAAGGGGCGCGCTCTACTTTGTGTTGGCGTGCGAGTTTCATGCCCTCGGAGTCCGGGTCGCGTTCGTCGGCAATCGCGATGTGATTAATCGACGCGATCAAGCCGTCTGTTTCAAGCCGCTCACTTACTTCACGACATTTTTTGCAGAGCTCGCCGGAGCTAAGGATCTTTTTTACAAAGGTAATATGCATATATTAATGTTGTGTTGGCCGAGTAATTTTTAATGAACGGTGCGTCTTCGTGAAAAAATTAAGGGCGCGCCGTCAGCTGATGGTTGATAAACATCGCTCATTTCACTGAATGCGTTTAAGGCAACATCTAAGTTCTCGCCTTCGGGCAATTCAAACGCATTACAGCCAGAGCGAGTTAAAAAGCTCAATTGATCATACTTAACATCGCCGATAGCGCGAATCTCACCTTTAAAGTTAAAGCGAGTACGTAATTTATACGCGTGAGAGTACGAGCGACCATCAATATGTGCCACCATTGGTAGCACTATGTGAGAGATCTCAGCGTATTGCTCAACGAAGTCTTCAGGGAATTCATCGGCAGCTATCTGTACGGCAACCAAACCATCTCGTGCTTGTAACTCTGATTTGTGATCAAGCCATAAATTCATTGGCACGCTGATGTCGCCCACAGGAAGGTCGGCAAGCGAGAGCTCTTCGGTTTCGGCAACATGATGAATCGCATTGTTGACTATTTCTTGATCAACAATTGCTTTGGCGCTCACAATGTCATTTTGAATGCGGTCAGGGGTTGCCTTAGCTCGCGCCTTGATAGCGCGATTGGCAATAGTTTTAGTAGTAGACATTACGCTTCCTCCGCATATACTTTTTCTTTAAATGGATCGATACCAACACGGCGAAAGGTATCTAGTAATCGCTCATCGTCACTGCGAAGGTCTTTATATACCTCTAAGATATCGCCAATGGCATCACCAACCTTGTCTTTGGCAATGGCTTTACCTAGGTGTGTGCCCAAAGCTGCTTCGTTTGACGCATCGCCACCAACCGTGAGTTGGTACCACTCTTCGCCTTTCTTATCGACGCCAAGAATACCGATATGACCAACATGGTGATGGCCACAAGCGTTCATACAACCAGACATTTTTAACTTAACTTCGCCGATGTCATAGAGCTCTTCGAAGTCATCGAATTTTTCGTTGATTTGCTTGGCAACTGAAATCGAGCTGGCGTTTGCTAAGGAGCAAAAATCTAGGCCCGGACAGCAAATCATGTCATTTACAGACCCAATGTTTGGTGTTGCCAAGCGCACTTGATCAAGCTCTTTCCAAACTTCCAATAAGTCTTGTTCGCGAATATCCGCAAGTACTAAGTTTTGTTCATGGGTTACTCGAATCTCACCAAATGAGTATTTTTCGGCAATGTCCGCAATGGCGTCCATCTGCTCATCGGTGGCATCGCCAGGAGCAACCCCATGCTCCTTCAACGACACGTTAACAATGCGATAACCAGGCTCTACATGGTCAACTGTATTGTTGTCGTACCAAGCTTTGAAGCGGCTATCTAAACTGCGCCATTTATTTACTCGATCGTCACCCGAAGCGAGTTGTTCGTAAGCGGGTTTTGGAAAGAAAGCTTGCATGGTCTCAAAGTCGATATCATGCAGTTTTAGTTCACCGTCTTTGAAGTGTTGCCACTCTGCATCAACTTCATCTCTGAAATCGTCGATGCCCATTGCGTTTACCAAAATCTTGATACGAGCTTTGTATTTGTTGTCGCGACGGCCATGTAAGTTATACACACGCAATATTGCTTCGCAGTAGGACAAAATATCTTCACGAGGTAAAAATTCTTTAATCACTTTGCCGATCACGGGTGTGCGGCCTAAGCCACCGCCAACGTAAACACGAAAGCCCACTTGATTGCTATCGTTGTGAACGACTTCTAAGCCGATATCATGGAACTTAACCGCAGCGCGATCTTCAGTGGCGCCAGTTACCGCAATTTTGAATTTACGAGGCAACCAATAGAATTCAGGGTGCAAAGTTGACCATTGGCGAATAATTTCACAGTACGGTCGAGGGTCAATTATTTCGTCGGTAGCAACGCCAGCGTATTGGTCTGATGAAATGTTACGTATGCAATTACCGCTTGTTTGGATCGCGTGCATTTCAACATTTGATAGGTCTTTTAAAATATCTGGCACATCGGCTAGTTCTGGCCAATTAAATTGAATGTTTTGGCGAGTAGTAAAGTGGCCATAACCCTTATCATATTGGCGAGATACTTGTGCCAGCGCGCGCATTTGCTCTGAGCTGACTAAACCGTAGGGTATCGATACACGCAACATGTGCGCATGAATTTGCATGTACAAACCGTTACGCAAACGCAGTGGTGCGAGATCAGCAGCACTTAAATCACCCGCGAGGTGTCGAGATACCTGACCTCGAAACTGCTCAACTCGATCTGAAACAATGGCCTTATCGACCGCATCATATTTGTACATGGTAAAATCCCATAAATTGCTTAGGTAGTCGCTTAACCCCATACATCAGAGCAAAAGCTTCAAATGCAAGCATAATACATAGAAGAAAAGCGCAGGGCATAGAGCCCCAAATATCCTCGCGACTATACTCCTTCAGCCCCTGAATCGAAAGTAATAAGCGCTTATACTTATATAAGACTTGCTTCTTTTAATGCCAGTAAATACTCGATATTTATACTTTAGAGGCTAAAAAGCGCTAATTTACACGTAATAGCTCGTGCCATTGGCTTGTATATGAGGGTGATCTGGGGTGGCGATTATGACTATACGGGCCTGTCTTTAAGTTTGATAAGTCATCAAGTTCGCAATAGCGCTGAACTAGCGTGAATCGATGACTTTTACTAGATTGTTGGCCCTTACTGATTAATTGCGTTATTCGTTTGAATTCATCGAGGGTCTCAAATAAGCCGGCTTGCTTTGTTTTGTGGTGATCTTGGCACTCGAGTTTTAGGCTAATCGAGCGATAATGTGAATTACAGCAGAGCATGCTTTCAAGAATTTCTTGGCACAATTTTTTAATCGTGCCGAGTGTGTCGCTCGGCTCTCTCAGTGAGATTGATTTGCAATCAGAAAATGTCTTGTCTAGGAGCTGAAATTCGGTTCGTTCAAGAACGATTTCAACTTTGTGGCAATTAAGTTGCCGTGCTACTAGTTCCGTGTGTGCGTTGTTAATCATCGCCGTTATTATTCTCTTTAAAGTATTAGGAACCCCACTTGTACTCTGCCCCTTGAGTTGTGCTTTCAAGTAAGCTTTGGCGTAGCTGGCTAGGTGTTTTTGTATTTCGCTACCTATCAGTGTGTTTGTTGGCTTGGTTTTAGCTATGCTAAGCGCGCTATTTTTTGAGTTAAATTGTTTTGGCTCGAGTCGTTCCGACCTTAGCTGTGATGTCAGGCCGGACAGTTCAACCGCGATGTGCTCTACTAGCACTGAGCAACGTTTGCCAATTAACTGGCTTGAAGCTTGGCTAAGTTCCAGCGCGGTGTGTATGCCAAGTGCGCTTAGTCTACTGAGTGCCTTAGAGCTAATGCCTCTGATTCTCGAGGTTGGAAATTTAGCCAATAAGGACTGATCAAACCCGCTATTGCTTAATACGGCTGTTCCACGGTTTTCGGAAAATTTGCTCGCGTTGGTACTGTGAGGCTCATGATCAAGCGCTATCTCTGCGGCTTTACAGGCAAGATACGCGAGCGTTTTGGTGGGTCCAATTCCAACAAATATTTCTAAACCAAGCCACTGTTTAACTGAATGACGGAGTTTAATGGCGAAGTTTTGAAGTTGTTCTTCGGGAGGCTTTACGCCGTTTCGAGTAAGGCTTGTTAGGTGTTTGTATTGCGTAAGCTCTATGCAGGCTTCATCACTGGAGATAGCTGATACAGACGGCGCAAGCAGTTCAACTGCGCTAAACAAGCGTTCAGACATGTCGGCATAAAGCTCTCTATTCGGCTGGAGCTGAATCAGTGTTTGAGGATTTTGGTCGATGGAAAATTGTTCAAGCAATTGGTTTAGCTGCTCTGAACCTAGATTCTTTTCAAAGCCTAGTTCACGCGCTTGTGATGAGCAGGCTAATAGCCTGACGTGCTCACGGCCATGGTGCATTATCGATTCATAAATTATTACGGATTGCGATCTAAGTTCAGGTTGAAACAGGCGTTCACACTGAACTAAAAAATCCGGGCAATAGATGTGGGCGAACATTCAACTTAACCTTTCTCAGCCAAAGCCCTAGCGAACAGGGTGTACAACGAAAGTGACTACTCCGAAAACATCAAATTCCGATTCTTGATCGATTTCTTGAGCTTGATAGTCGCTGTCTGCTTTGTTCATTGGTAGCAATCGTATTGTTGGTGATAGTTCCAGTTTCTTGACCGTGAAGGAGTGATCAAGGCTTGCGACCACAATATCGCCATCACGCGCGGTAATGGACCGGTCTACCACCAAAACATCATCGCAATGAATGCCTGCGTCGATCATCGAGTCGCCACTTGCTCGTACAAAGTAAGTGGCGGCAGGGTGTTGGACACACAACTCGTTTAAATTCAGTGTTTGCTCTGATTCAGTAAAATCGCCACCGAGTGCCATCATGTTCATTGTTTTTACCACGCAAATTTGAAACTTGTACAATAATAAACACTGTTTATTTAAACAGCAATTTTTTCTTTGCCTAATCGAGACTCCTTCTAAATTAGGACAATAAAAAATGCCGATTTAAGCGCGCTTCATGTCACAGACCGCAACGCCAGCGATGGTTATGCTGGGCGATATAGAAGTTTGTCTTACTGAGCCAAGATTGTTATATGAGCCACTTATCTACAGAATTTGCCCCACGTCCAAAATTGGAATATCCATTTGAGATGCGTTGGAGCCCAGAACCAGGTAAGCCATTTGAAGTTGTTGATGGTGTCTATTGGTTGCGTATGCCGCTGCCAATCGCCCTAGATCACATAAATTTATGGATTCTCAGGGACGGTGATGGCTGGACAATTGTCGATACAGGCTATGATGCTCAAGTTTGTAAAGACGTCTGGGAGCAAGTATTCGACGGTTTTATGACGCCAAAGTCAGTGAATAAAATCATAGTGACGCACTTCCATCCTGACCACATTGGTCTGGCAGCATGGTTGGCTCACAAGTGCGAATGCTCGATTCAGATCTCCGAGGGTGAGTATCATCATTACGCCAGTATTATTAATCGTGACAAAGCGCAATTTGAGGCTCAGGCAAACGCTTTCATTACTGAGATGGGCTACCCGAAAAGCATGGTTGATAAATTTGTTGGCTTTATGGTCAGCGACGATAAACCTGCGGCAAGTCGTGTTCAGCAAGACCAGTGTCAGTTTATAAAAGACGGCGACCTAATTAACATTGATCAGCGTCAGTGGCGAGTAATTAGTGGGAATGGCCATTCGCCGGAGCACTCATGCCTATACAATGCAGAGCTCAATGCCATGTTATCTGGAGATCAGTCGATTGCGCGTATTTCGTCAAATGTCAGTGTTTATCCATCAAATCGCGACAAAGACCCGTTAGGAGATTGGCTTGATTCATGTCAAAAACTAATCGATGAGTTGCCTGATGACACTCTAATGTTGCCCGCGCATCAAGAACCATTTCGCGGTAACCCAGCCCGAATGCATCAATTAATTGACGATCACCATGCGCAGTTAAATCGTTTACGCTTGTCAGTCGACGCGCCAATTTCACCAGTAGAAGCACGCGCTATATTATTTGATAGGGAGTTGAATACAATAGAAACGCTGCTTGCAACAGGCGAGACCTTAGCGCACCTAAACTACTTAATGCATCGTAAAGAAGTGGTTATGCAAATAGGCGCAGATGGCGTCGCTCGTTATTCGGCTTACTAGCCAAGCTCTGCATTTTCAAAACAGTTCTGCCTGGCGTTCTAAAGTCTATTGCGTGTAGTCTATGCCGCTGTAAGCACGCACATTTCGATTGCGGTAATCTCGTTGCGAGCGCTCTTCTCTCTGAAGTTGAATGGCTTTTACTTTAGCGACCACCTGTTTTACCTTCCCGGCATAGCGACCACGTTCTTCCGCTGTTTGAGATAAACTGTGCGCGGTTTCTAGGTCTTTGAGGGCAGCTAAATAATTGTTGCGCGCTAATTTAATTCGACCACTTAGCTCATAAAACTCAGGGTCTTGATCGTGCAACTTAATAGCTCGTCTAATAGATTTAGCGGCCTGCCCGAAACTTTTTCCATTGAATAGGTTTTGTGCTTTTTTAAAGTGTATATAGGGATTTCGGTTTCGAGCGTTAGCCGCTTTTTTCTCGAAACGGTCAGCTAGAATAGTTTTGCCTTGTTGGCGGTATAAACGTTCTAAGTTGCTTGCGGCTAAACCGTTCTTATCTTGGCCTATTAAAGCTTGCAAATACACTTTCTCAGCTTGATCGTACGAGCCTATATATTTGTACGCGGCGCCAAGGTTTATCCACATGTCTGGATTTTGCGGAAATACCGATGCCGAAAGGCGAAGATAATGGAGTGCGCTGGCGGCATCGCCCGACTTTAGATGCTCAATGCCAATATTGCTAAACAAGAGCGCGGTTGCATGGCGTTTGCTGATCAGTCTTTGTGGAAAACCGGCTTTGTAGTCTTCAAGCGCTAAGTCGAATATTTGAGTATTTCTTGGGCTTCTAAAAATTGCGTTTACATGCCGATATAAAATAAGGTCGTTTTCGTCGTCTTGCCCCCAGATATCGGGTAAATCAACTTGGTTGACCTGCATGTTGATACCCAACTCGTCGGCAAGTTCGAGTATGAGCAGGGTAAAGCTTAGGCAGTTTCCACGACGTTGTTCATATGCTTCAACCGGCTTCAGGTTCGCATCTAATTGATAATTTAAGTTGCGACCATCGGGCGACATTAACCAATACGCAAGGTCGCTGGCATTAGTGTGTTTATTCTTATTGGTAAAATCACGTCGAACTTTTTCGCGCAGAGACTCAGGTAAAAAGAATACGTTCTCAAACGAATCAGGGTGGTTATCACCGAGCGTAGATTCATAATTGATGATCGTCGTTATGAACGGGTCCTGCTCATCGACGCTTGGCGTTGTCGTGCAGGCAGAGATTAGCGAGTAGCCAAACAACAGGATTAGCCGTACACTAAATCGTATTGAAGTTAGGTAATTCACCATAAACATAAGCTTAGACTAGCTCATTTCAGGTGACAATGCTGAATAGGTCGTTTTTAGAAATTACTAAAAGCATGGTAAGTAATTAAATATCAATAATTTAGAAATAATGCGACATGAGAAAATAGATTATTTGGAGTATCCAAGCTCAGATTTGCAGGTGACTAAAGCCTTTTTTGAAGCGGTATTTGGGTGGGAGTTCACCGATTATGGTCCCGAATACACGGCGTTTGCGGGGCAGGGCCTACAAAGTGGCGGCGGCTTTTATCACGCTAAGTTGATGAGTAAATCAGATCAAGGCGCCGCGTTGACGGTGTTTTACAGCGATGACCTTGAGGCGACGCTTGCTAAGGTCGAAGCAGCTGGGGGCACGATAACGAAACCCATTTTTTCCTTTCCTGGAGGCAGTCGTTTTCATTTTGAAGAACCAAGCGGTAATGAATTTGCTGTTTGGGTTGAAACCTAAAATTACGAGATTTGATCATTAAATTGTAATTTGTTTTCATTAACGCACTGGAATTTCACCAAATGCGTGTCTATAATCGCGCCATATTGCTTAAGGAGCGTTGCAACGAGGGTCCTTCTCGTCAGGCTTAAGCAGATTTAAAATGCAACGACGCTCATTTTTCAAACACCTTTTAACTATTTAAAGCGGAGATGAAAGATGAGTGCAAATCCATCTATTCCAGAATTCAACGACTATCACGTCGCCGACATTAACCTTGCTGATTTCGGTCGCAAAGAAATCGCTATTGCCGAAACAGAAATGCCTGGTTTGGTTTCTATTCGTGAAGAGTTCCGTGCTGCGCAGCCTCTAAAGGGCGCCAAGATCACAGGCTCATTGCACATGACAATCCAAACGGCTGTATTGATTGAGACCTTAGTCGCTTTAGGCGCTCAAGTACGTTGGGCATCATGCAACATTTTCTCTACTCAAGACCATGCTGCTGCGGCGATTGCTGCACAGAACATTCCAGTGTTCGCGATCAAAGGTGAAACGCTAGACGAGTATTGGGACTACACGCACCGTATTATGTCTTGGGAAGGCGACACGGGCCCGAACATGATTCTCGACGACGGTGGCGACGCCACTATGTTGTTGATCTTGGGCGCCAAAGCTGAGAAAGACATCTCTGTTTTAGACACCCCTGGCAGCGAAGAAGAAGTCGCTTTGTTTAAAACAATCAAAGCGCAGTTAGCTAAAGACAACACTTGGTACTCTCGTCGTTTAGCGGGTGTTCAAGGCGTTACTGAAGAAACAACTACTGGTGTAGCGCGTTTGTACCAAATGGTCCAGAACGGTGACTTACCGTTCCCTGCTATTAATGTTAACGACTCAGTTACTAAGTCTAAGTTTGATAACTTATATGGCTGTCGTGAGTCTTTAGTCGACTCAATCAAGCGTGCAACTGACACTATGATTGCTGGTAAAACAGCCGTTGTTTGTGGTTTTGGCGATGTTGGTAAAGGTTCAGCGGCTTCGTTACGTGGCCTCGGCGCTATTGTAAAAGTAACTGAAATTGACCCAATCTGCGCATTGCAAGCGGCGATGGAAGGCTACCAAGTTGTAACCCTTGAAGACGCGGTGGCGGATGCCGACATCTTTGTGACCACAACTGGTAACTACAATATTATTCGTCGCGAGCATATGGACACGATGAAAGACCAAGCGATTGTTTGTAATATTGGCCATTTCGATAACGAGATTGACGTAGCATCTTTGGCTGATTGCGAATGGGAAAACATTAAAGACCAAGTGGATCACGTGATCTTCCCTGACGGCAAGCGCATCACCTTGCTTGCACAAGGTCGATTGGTAAACCTTGGCTGTGCAACAGGTCACCCGAGCTTTGTAATGTCAGCGTCTTTTACTAATCAAACGCTAGCGCAAATCGAACTTTGGACAAAAGGCGACGAGTACAAAAACGACGTATACATTTTGCCTAAACATTTAGACGAAAAAGTAGCGCGTTTGCACTTAGAGCGTGTTGGTGCCAAGTTAACGACGTTGAGCCAAGATCAAGCTGATTACATTAATGTGCCGGTGGAAGGTCCGTACAAGCAAGATCACTACCGTTATTAAAATTCGTTTTGGAGCGCGGCTTTTTGCCTGACTCTTCGTTGTGATAGTGCTCGGCTCGTTACGTACTTGATGTACGTGCCTAGCCTGTGCGCTATCACGCCTCGATTCAAGCAAAATTCCACTGCTCTAAAACCGAATTTGTGTACTTTGAAGTGAGAGCAGGGGCAATCTATTCCTTCGTTTTTGGTCTCCGAGATAGACCGAAGAAGGCATAGATGGTTGTCGTATTTTTTCGAGCTGCTCGACTTGCGTTTTAAATCGACAATTGATTGAGTCGCTGCCTTTCTTTTTCTTGCCCGATCTTAACTATTAGGATTATAAAATGAACACCACACCTGAACTCAGTTTTGAGTTCTTTCCACCTCGATCAAAAGAGGGTTCTGAAAAATTAATGGCTGTGCATTCTGAGCTAATGCGCTTAGAACCACAATTTGTTTCAGTTACCTATGGCGCCGGTGGTAGTACTCAAGATGGCACATTCGAGGCTGTTAAAAACATGCTTGCCACGGGTAACTCTACTGCCCCTCACTTGACCGGCGTAGGCAGTTCTCGCGACGATATCAAATCAATCATTCAAGGTTACTTAGACCTTGGAGTAAAACGACTAGTCGTGTTACGCGGCGACCTTCCAAGTGGCATGGTTGAGCGAGGTCACTTTAAATACGCCGAACAGCTGGTTCAATTTGTGCGTGATGAGTTTGGTGATGACTTGCATTTAGAAGTTGCTGCTTACCCAGATTTTCACCCTGAATCAGCTAGCCCATCGACTGATATTCAGTATTTGAAGCGCAAGTTTGATGCGGGTGCTAACTCAGCAATAACTCAGTATTTTTTTAACGCCGATAGTTATTTCTCTTTTATTGATGAAGCTCAAAGAGCTGGTATTGATGCGCCGATCGTTCCAGGCATTATGCCGATCACAAACTACGCGACATTAACGCGTTTTTCAGACGCCTGTGGCGCCGAAATACCGCGTTGGATTCGTGCTCGTTTAGAGCAATATCAGCACGATGAGAAATCGCTAAAGGCCTTTGGTCTTGATGTGGTAACGCACTTGTGTTTCGACTTGCTTGATAATGGCGTTCCTGGCTTACATTTTTATACCCTGAACAAAACTGAGCCAGTACAGGATATCTGTAAATTGATCGGTTTTGAGCAAACCAAATAGCAAAATAAGTAGGCATCTACCGTGAACAAACAAGAGCAGCTAACGAACTTAATGAGCGAGCGCATCTTAGTGTTAGACGGTGCCATGGGCACCATGATTCAGCGCCATAAACTCGAAGAAGAAGATTATCGCGGAGAGCGCTTTGCTGACTGGGAGTCGCCCCTTAAAGGTATGAATGACTTATTGGTGCTTTCTCAGCCGGAAATCATTGCAGGTATTCATAAAGAATATCTTGAAGCTGGCGCGGACATTATTGAAACCAATAACTTCAATGCCACGCCCAGCGACTTGGTGCGCTATAACTTACAAGACTATGCTTATGAGTTAAATGTCGAGGCCGCCAAACTCGCACGTAAATGTGCTGATGAATATAGTGCGGCTGATAAGCCTCGCTTTGTTGCCGGCGTGCTTGGCCCAAATCAGAAGACCGCATCGGTATCGGTAGATGTTAATGATCCGGGTGCCAGAGCGATTAGTTTTGATGAATTAGTAGAGGATTATTCTTTAGCTACCCGTGGTTTGATTGAAGGCGGCGCCGACATCATTTTGATTGAAACTATCTTCGACACATTGAACGCTAAGGCCGCTGTATTCGCTGTAAAAACCGTGTTTGATGAAGATCAAGTAGAGTTACCGATCATGTTATCGGGCACCATCACCGATGCCTCCGGTCGAACGCTAACAGGTCAAGTTACCGAAGCTTTCTACAATAGTTTGCGTCATGCTAAGCCTGTCAGTATTGGCTTGAACTGCGCCTTGGGCCCCGATGATTTGCGTCAATATGTACAAGAGTTATCGAGAGTGTCTGAGGTAAGTGTATCTGCGCACCCAAATGCGGGTTTGCCAAATGAATTGGGTGAATATGACTTAACACCAGAAGAGATGGCAGACCATATTCGAGAATGGGCAGACAGTGGTTTTTTGAATATTGTTGGCGGTTGCTGTGGATCGTCACCCGATCATATTCGAGCAATTGCTGATGCCGTTGCCAGAAGTGAGCCCCGGGCGGTTTAGCTTAAAGGCCTCTAGCGGTTTAATTTAGAAAGCATCGATTTTGCCAAGACGACGCGCCAGAAGTAATAAAACACCAAGAGTGTAAAATGAAAAAGCAAATAAACATGCGCCTTTCAGGCTTAGAGCCATTTAATATCAATGAAGAAACTCTATTCGTTAACGTTGGTGAGCGAACCAACGTCACTGGCTCTGCGCGTTTTAAAAAGCTGATCAAAGAAGAAGATTATGAAGCCGCATTAGAAGTAGCGCGCCAGCAAGTGGAAGCTGGTGCCCAGATTATCGATGTCAACATGGACGAAGGCTTGATCGATGCTGAAGCGGTGATGGTTACCTATCTCAACTTAATGGCCTCTGAGCCG
>CAKZRZ010000076.1 GCA_937918955.1 uncultured Arenicella sp. | reverse complement strand
GCTAGACTCATGGCTTTTACGTTTTGGAAAACAGCTTTCAGTTGCAAATCATGGCCCGCTCGGCTTCGCAGTACTGAGCGCGCCAGATTTACACACTGCAATTGACATAGTTGCTGAGTACAATGTAATTCGCACGTCGACTTACAGTTGTTCGAGTAAGCACGTAGGAAAACGCGTGTGGCTTATCACCGAGGACAACACGGGGCATCCATTGATTGGCCGATGGATGATTGAGGCCAGCATTCATGTCGCGCAAGGGTTTGTAGAGGCGGTAATGGCCCATCCCTTGGGCGATGCCGCTTCGATTAGTTTTGTTCACGACAAACCTGACTATCATCATGAGCTAGAGAAATTTTACGGCATTAAGATCAATTATAACGCCAAGCGCAACGCATTGAGCTTTCCCTCCTCATGGTGCCGAGTGTCATCTCCTTTATCTGACCCCGATGCTTTTCAGACAAATCTACAAAAATGCAGAGAGCTCAAACTCAAACTAAATGTGCAATCGAATGTTGTAGAATCAACTCGCCTGAGCATCGAACACTTCTTGGAATCAAGGATCAGTGGCAGCCAAGTGACTCCCTTACCTAGCTTAGAGCAACTAGCCTTGAAACATCACTGCTCAACGCGTACCTTCGCTCGAAAGCTACTTGCTCATGATCAAAGTTACAAAAAAATCTTAGAAAACTGTCGACGCCAATATGCCGTCACATTGCTTACGCAGACTCACGCTAGCATAGCCAATATTTCGTATTTGCTCGGCTACCAAGAGCCGGCGAATTTTGTGCGGGCTTTCAAAATGTGGTTTGATAGTCCTCCAGCGAGCTGGCGCCGCCAACAAAACCCTAAATATTAATAACGATGACATCATTTGAGCTAAATACCGATAAACTCAGCACGTATTTATCAAAGCACGTTAGCGGCTTTGCAGGCCCACTCAGCGCAGAAAAATTCGCAGGCGGGCAATCAAACCCAACGTATTTACTAACCACGCCAGACAGAAAATACGTATTGAGGCGTAAACCACCCGGCAAGCTATTGCGAGGCGCTCACGCGGTAGATCGTGAATTTAAAGTTCTATCAGCCCTATACCCCACTCCTTTGCCTGTCGCCAAGGCACTGCATCTATGCGATGACGACTCAATTATTGGTAGCATGTTCTACGTAATGGAATTTATGCAGGGCCGCGTTCTTTGGAACCCAACCATACCAGAGGTTTCGAAACAGGAACGCAGCGCGATTTATGATGAAATGAATCGAGTACTTGCTGAACTTCATAAGGTGGATATCGATAAAGCGGGGCTAAGCGACTACGGCAAAAAAGGCAGCTACTTCGAACGCCAAACTCATACATGGTCAAAGCAATACAAAGCCGCTGAAACAATTCATATTCCCGCGATGGAAGAGCTAATTGATTGGCTACCAGCAAACATGCCAAACGACGATGGCTTGGTGTCGATCACTCATGGTGACTATCGCTTGGACAACATGATGTTTCATGCTGAGCGCCCCGAAGTCATCGCAGTTCTTGACTGGGAGCTTTCAACTATTGGGCACCCATTTGCCGATTTAGCCTACCAGTGCATGCAATATTACATGCCAAGCGGCAAAGGCTTACCAGGCCTAGCTGACGCTAATCTAGAAGAGCTTGGGATTCCCAGCGAGCAAGAATATATCGAGATGTATTGCCAACGCATGGGCTTCAAGCCAATCGAAAATTGGAATTTCTACTTAGCCTTTAGCTTATTTAGGCTTGCCTCAATATGCCAAGGAGTGGTGAAACGCGCGGAACAAGGCAACGCCTCCAGCGATAAGGCCGGTGAGTATGGAGATTTAGTCTCCCCTCTTGCAAAAATCGCACTTGACCTTACAAGGGCATAACGATGTTATTTTCCCATCAGAAAATCCATCTCAATCTATCCGAAAACACAACTCGAACCCTCAGCTAGCCTGGGCATTACCAAGAAGGAAAATCAATGACTAATCTGTTCTCTCCGTATTCACTCGGCAGCATGTCGCTTTCTAACCGCGTTGTTATGGCGCCAATGACTCGCAGTATGTCACCGGGTAATATACCCAGCGATGACGTTGTCGAATACTACCGTCAACGCGCAGCAGGTGGAGTCGGTTTAATCATTACCGAAGGCACCTGTGTTGGCCATAAAGCCGCCAGTGGTTACCCTAATGTTCCATTTATCGCCGGTGAAGAACCACTCGCAGGCTGGAAGAAGGTCATCGATGCAGTGCACGCCGCAGGCGGCAAAATAGCGCCACAACTATGGCACGTCGGTGGCATTCGCAAACCTGGCGTTATGCCAGGTGGCGACGAACCTGGTCACAGCCCATCAGGAATGGCGTTTCCTGGCAAAGTTACTGGTCACGCAATGACTCAAGCCGACATTGACAAAGTAACCGAAGCCTTCGTTCAAGCCGCTGTTGACTCTAAACAAATTGGTTTCGATGCAATTGAATTGCATGGCGCGCACGGCTACTTACTCGACCAGTTCTTTTGGGAAGGCACCAATACACGCGACGACCAATACGGTGGCAGCTTAGAGAATCGTGTGCGCTTTGCTTGCGATATTGTTAAAGGTATTCGCGCGAAGGTCAGCGCAGACTTCCCTATCATTTTTCGCTTTTCTCAATGGAAACAACAAGATTACACAGCACGCCTAGCTGAGACTCCAGAAGCGCTTGGCGAATTCCTACAACACTTAGTTGATGCTGGCGTTGATATTTTTCATTGCTCGCAACGCCGATTTTGGGAACCAGAATTCGAAGGCAGTGACCTTAATTTAGCCGGTTGGGTTAAAAAATTAACCGGCAAAGCGGCAATTACAGTTGGTAGCGTTAGTCTAAATGCTGACTTCTTACCTGAAGGTGGCGATGTTGCGTTTAAAGATGGTGAGATCGCCAGTTTGGACAACTTAGTAGAGCGTTTAGACGCTGATGAATTC
>CAKZRZ010000075.1 GCA_937918955.1 uncultured Arenicella sp. | reverse complement strand
GATGGATTTGTGGTTCCAATTCGTGATATCGAAGCCTTGAAAGAAAAAATTTTGCTTCTTTATGAGAATGAAGAGTTGCGCCGCTCTATGGGCGAAAGCGCGGCTGAATATGTGAAGCAATTTACTTGGGAGAATTACCGCCAAAACATACAGTGTGTTTACAAAGAGGTTTACAGCAATTTTTCTTGAAATTTAGATATGGATGAAAATCTTAGGCTTATTATTATCACGGTTGTAATTGCGCCAATCGTTTTTTTCTTTGTCAACTCGCCGCTTCGGGCGGCAGTTTATGTGATTATTTTTCAAAAGATTATCGATATTTTGTGGTTTGTTAAAGTCCAAGTCGGTCCTTTCCAGTTTAGTCCGCAGCGCATTATTTATACCCTTATTCCGATTGTTTTAATTCTCATTTTGTTTTTTATTGCGTCAAACCGTTCACGAGATATCAAAGTCTCTCCCCCTAAAACGCTTATCGGCGCAATTCTGATATTTATCCTTTGGTTTTTCTTAAATCTCTTCAGAGCGGTTGATACGGTGTTTGCTATTGAAGGCTTTTCCAAAGCCCTTGGTGGCTATGTGATGCTGGCAGTCGGGTGGTTTTATTTCGATGGCAAAGATACAGATAAGAAATTTGACGAGTTTGCACGGCTCTACGTTCTAACATTCTTTATTCCTGTTTTAGGCGTACTTTTGCAGTTTTTTGGAATTTTTCAACTTGCGGATATTGGTGTAGCTCAACAAACTGAGTCTAATTTTGGCTTGGAATTTAACACAAGATACGCAGGCTTTTACAACGACTCAGGCACTTCTGCAATGTATGTGTGGACGGGGCTTCCGCTTGCGCTTTATTTGCTCTCAAAAAATGACGAGAAGTTCAAGTGGATTTATTTGTTTTCCGCCCTATCAATGATAGGCATAATTATTCTCGGTTTTAGTCGAGGCATGTATTTGACGATGGGCGTTCTTTTAACATCGTGGCTGTTTGTCCAGAGGAAGTATTTTATGTTATTTCTTGGCGCAATCGGCATTGTTATTTTATTTTTCACCAGTTCATTTTTAGAAAAGTTTTTTGCAGACTTATTTATCATCGCTCAAACCGGAAAACTCTCCGCTGCCAGTATGAGCGGCAAGGCACTTTTTTGGGAAACCGAAATTGAACTTTTTTTAAAGGGCAGTTTCTTTGACCAATTTTTCGGGAAAGGACTTGGGCAAAGCGTGATTGATATTTCTAATGTCGTTGTTAAAGACCCCAATTCTGATGCAAAGTTTTCAACAGAGTCAGAGTTTTTTTACTTCCGATATGAACTTGGCTACCTCGGTTGGATTCCCTTTGTTCTTATTCCATTCTTGCTTTTGAAGATAGTTCACGCCCATATTTCAGCGGCGCGCTTGCTCAATCTTCCGATTTCGTTGATAAACCGATATTGCATTGCCTTCTCACTTTCTTGTGTGCTTATCATCTCGCTTTTTGGCGGCGCAACGCGCTGGGTTTCTATGACCTTCCCGCTTTGGTTTTTGATGGGATTTGCACTCAAACACCCTGCTTTTTATGCTCTGTCAAATTTCTCAGAACAAAACGCACTCTACTTTGGAAACAAGAGGCTCGTAACTACATAAGTAAAATCTAAAACATATACAACGATGAACGAAAAACTCACCTTCTTTCGCTATCTGATAACGCAATATGTCAGAAACCAAACTGATGAGTGTCCCTACTGTGGAAGTTCTCATACCAAAACGATAGCTAATCGTCGCTTGATTATTCAGCTAAAAAAGTGTAGTAACTGTGGATTAATGTTTCGTTATCCAAAAGAGACAATCGACTTTAATGCAAATTACTATCAAGAAGAATATGATGAAGGGATTACAACTCAAATGCCTGATATTCAGACACTTGAAAATTGGAAAAAAACATGTTTCAAAGGTTCTCCACGTGATTTCTCAACACAAGTTTCTATTGTTAAAGCAGTTGTTCCATCGGGAAATTTATTGGATTTTGGCGCATCTTGGGGATATGCTTCATATCAGTTTATGCTCTCCGGCTATAATGTTCTTGGGTATGAACTTTCTAAACCTCGCGCTCGATATGCAAAAGAGAACTTACAAGTTTCTATTACCACCTCAATGTCAGAACTTCTAAAACATGAGTCGTTTTTCGATGTAGTATTTACCTCTCATGTATTAGAGCACTGCCCAAACTTTAAGGATATTTTAGACGCTTTTTACAAGGTTCTAAAACCTTCTGGAAAATTAGTCATTTTAGTTCCGAACTGTAGTAACAACACCCAAATCACGACCGTGGGATTTGGAATGCATCACATCTTTGCATTTAATCGCGAGTTTTTTCAGAATAATCTCCCTAATCATGGGTTTTCAAATCTTTTTTTTGCATCGAGTCCGTATAGCAGTGAGTTTTGGGAGAAATTGAAGGAAATGCGTTCATTTGGTAGCGTTGATGGCGATGAACTTTTAGTGATTGCCTCTAAATCTTAATTTTGCGAGTGTAATGTCAGTCTTTGGGCATCATCAGGAGACTACTATCTCGAGAAGCAAACTGCGATTCTTCGACGCTACGCCTCCCGTTCACCTTTTAGCCATAGTTGCGTTTTTATGGTATCCATTGATTCACCTTGTTCGCTATTGGCTGACGCCTGCGGGAATGGTCTATACAGGTGTAGAGAGCACAGATATTGCTCTATTTGTTTGGACGATGAACGCGCCCACCTTAGACTTTTCCGCTCTACGCGATTTAGAAAGCGATGTTAATATCTTTCTTCGTGCCGACCACATGGCGGCAATTCTCCTGCCCTACGCCTTTATCACAACTTTATTTGGACTTTCAGGAGAAATTGGCTATACGCTGGTTCTATGCTTTTGGAACGCGATAAGCGTTTATGCAACCTATCACTTTTATCGCATTTTTCTTAACGATGAACGGATTTCAGTTTTAGCAACCATTCTTTCATATAGTTTATCAGGGATTTCAGGGCTTATAGTGTTCGCGAATTGGATAATCAGCGGCATTTTTTCAGGCGAGTTTTCTGCGACGCTGCCACTTGCTGATTGGGTAGGCGAAAATCACAAAATCAGCAATGAATTTGCCGACGGAAACGCCATCACAACGCTGACCAATATGAGCCGAGCGCATTATTTAATTCCGCGCGTCTTTGGACTTCTTTCGCTCGCACTGTTTCACGAAAGCGTGGTGCATTCAACCGAGAAAAAAATTGGTCTTATCGTGAGCGGCGTGTTTATGATGCTCTGCACAATGTTTCATCCAGCGTCGGGACTTGTCTATACAATGATGTTCGCTGTGCTCTTCGGGTTTTATTTTCTTCAAGAGAATAACACTCTGAAATCTGCCGCCCTGCGCAAGATTATCTTTCCGTTTTCGGGCTTTCTTCTTGCGACAATTTATTGGCAGTATTATCGCACGATTCCAGAGGCGAAAAAATTGATTGACACCTATCTTCAAATTCTGCACAATACTGACCCGTTGCCCATTCTTTTAGCAACGATTCCAACTCTGGGCGTTATTTCATATTTCATTTTCAAGCGGTTAGATGTATGGCGCGTTTTGCTTGCTGTGGCGGCGGTCGTGCTGTGGCTTGTTGGCTTATCAGAGTTTATAATCTCGTCGTATAGCGTCGGGCTTCGGGCGGCACTGCTTTCAGCGATGCTTCTTTGTGCAGGACTCTTCGTTTTCACGACGCGCACGCAACTTCTTTCGGCGTTGCGCAATCCGCGCTGGCAATATGGCATATTGCTACTGACGTGGGCGGTGATTGCCATTATCATTTCAGCCTCCCCACATCACGACCTTCGCACCGTTCTTTATAGCACTCAAAGCGAAAGCGGACTTATCGGCGCACTGCGCAAACTTTCCGATATTGGCAATATGCTCTTTGCCGCTCGGTTCAAATTAGGCATTTGGATTCCGCTTATCGGAGCTTTCACGTTTTTTGTTTATCAGCAGTCTGCACAAATTCGCAAGGCAATTTTTGTTGTGGCTTTCGTCATAACTTTGCCCTCAACCATGATTTATCTTTACCTTACTTGTTCATCAGGGCATATTTTGGAAGAAGAATTTGCCGCGTATTCATTTCTCAAAACACAGTCAGGTCGCAATGTGATGTGTGCTTCCGAAACCGGCGTTTTTCTGCCGAACATCGCGCTCAAACGCTCCTTTGGAACATTTGCCAGCGACCCAAATTGGACAACTCACGAGAAAGATATGCAAATGTTTTACAGCACCGATTCTGACTCGCTGAAAAGCACATTGATTGAAAAGTATCGAATTGATTTTATCGTTGTAGGACGCCACGAGCGTAAACTTGGCGCAAATCCGTCTCGCTTTGAAATCTATCCAAAACTCTTTGAGCAAGGCGTAACCACGATTTACAAGGCTGAACGAAATTCGCAATAACTCCGAACTCATTTTTTATGAACGGCTCTCTTTCACTTGCATCGCGTTCCGATAGCGTTTCTTTGGCATTTCTCAAATCCGCATTAAGCGTTCAAGATACACTGCACACCGAAGCCGAAATTTTGAAGTGGATTGAGGAAAAGAAACAAGCCACGACTGTTCGCATTGAGCCGATTGAGTTTTCAGCCATGACAAATTGGCTCTTTGACCCCGAAAGCACCAATCTTGTGCACGCATCACGAAAATTTTTTTCTATCGTTGGAATCAATATCAAGACGAATTGGGGGCGTGTTCCTGAATGGGAACAACCGATTATCAATCAGCCCGAAGTTGGTATTCTCGGCATTATCACCAAGAAGTTCAACGGCATTTTGTATTTCTTAATGCAGGCGAAAATTGAGCCGGGCAACATCAATTTCGTTCAACTCTCGCCAACGCTTCAAGCCACAAAGAGCAATTACACCCAAGTCCACAAAGGCAATCGTCCTCTTTACCTTGAATACTTCAACGGTGAAAAAAATAATGTCCATATTTTGCTCGACCAACTGCAATCCGAACAAGGCGCACGATTTTTGAGAAAACGAAATCGGAATGTGATTATCGAGGTCTATGACGAAATTCCTGTTTATGACAACTTCATTTGGCTGACGCTCGGACAAATCAAACGGCTGCTCCGCTACGACAATGTCGTCAATATGGATACGCGCACCGTCATTTCAGGCATTCCTTTTGGCGAATATCCCTCGCAACTTTTAGAACTTTACGATACCTTCGAGGCGGTGGCAGGCAAAACAGGCGAATACGAGCGCGGCTTGCTTCGCTCTTCGCTCGATAAAGATGTGCACCTACATGAAACGGAGCAGATTATCTCGTGGGTTACACGCCTGAAGTCGTTTTACGAGTTGGACGTCTCGCGTATTCCGCTTCAATCGGTGAAACGGTGGCATCGCACGGCGCATGAAATTCGTCACGAAGAGGGCAAGTATTTTTCCGTCATTGCGGTTAATGTTGAAATCGGCAATCGCGAAGTAACCAAGTGGTCGCAACCCCTTATCAAACCGGCGCAAGAAGGCATTATCGCATTTTTGATTAAGCGCATTAAAGGCGTTTATCACTTTCTCGTGCAGGCAAAATTGGAAGCCGGAAACTTAGACATCATCGAGCTTGCACCAACCGTTCAGTGCCTCACAGGCAATTATCGCAAAGGGCTAAGCGACTACGAGCCGCCGTTCTTAGACGTCGTTCTGAACGCTTCGCCCGACCAAATCCGATATTCCGCCTATCAATCAGAAGAAGGTGGGCGATTTTACAAAGAGCAAAACAAAAATATGATTATCGAGGTCGGCGACGAGTTCCCGATTGAAGTTCCTGAAAATTATCATTGGATGACGCTTTTTCAACTCAAAGAGTTTTTGAAATTCAATAACTACTTGAACATTGAAGCGCGAAGTCTTATTTCAGCGGTTTCGTTCATTTAAGGACTATGCAAAAAATCAAAATCGGTGTTTTAGGGTGCGCAAACATTGCCGCTCGCTCTGTGATTCCCGCAATCAAGTCGATTGAAGGCTTTGAACTCGTCGCGATTGCCAGCCGCACAAAAGCCAAAGCCGAACAATTCGCAAGCCGCTTCAATGCCGAAGCGGTTGAAGGCTATCAGGCTCTTTTAGAGCGCGACGATATCGATGCCGTCTATGTGCCACTTCCGACAGGACTTCACGATGAATGGCTCAACAAAGCCCTTGACGCAGGCAAACACATTTTGGCTGAAAAATCGCTTGCAGAAAATTATGATTCTTGCCAGAAGCTCGTCACAAAAGCCGCTCAAAAAGGATTACTTTTGATGGAAGATTTCATGTTTCGCTACCATGCGCAACATGCTTTTGTGCGCGACTTGATTTCGCGTGGCGAAATTGGCGAGATTCGTTTGTTCCGCAGTTCGTTTGGATTTCCGCCGTTTCCGCCGGGCAATTTCCGATACGATAAAGCCTTGGGAGGTGGCGCATTGCTCGATGCCGCCGCATACACCATCAAAGCCACACAACTCTTTTTAGGACTCGATGTCGAGGTTAAAGCCGCAACGCTTCACTACGATAAAGCACTTGGCGTTGATGTTTACGGTGGCGCGTTTTTGGTGAGCAAACAAGGCATTGCATCCGAAGTCGCTTGGGGCTTTGATAATTTTTATCAATGCAATTACGAAATTTGGGGAAGCACGGGCAAACTCATCGCTGAACGTGCCTTTACACCGCCACCCGACATGAAGCCGAAAATCATTTTAGAACGTGCTGAAAAGCGCGTTGAATTTCTTGCGCCGAACGACAATCATTTCATCAATATCCTTAGAGAATTTCATCGCGCCATTGTCGAGAACGACATCAAAATTCACTTAGAAGAAACCTTGACGCAAAGTAGGCTTTTAGAATCCGTTCGGCTCCATGACTCAACTCAACGTGAATCACTTGCAATACATTAACTCTAATCGCTTGTAAAAACGCACGTGCTCTTCTCTATCGTCAGTCCAGTTTATCGGTCAGAAAGTCTTGTTGCCGCTCTGGTTGAGCGCATTTCAGCCTCACTCGAGACGCTCACGCAAGATTATGAAATCATTTTAGTCGAGGATTGCGGACCTGATGCGTCTTGGGAGAGAATTATGGAGCAATGCAGGAAAAACCCGAAGGTCGTCGGCATTAAGCTTAGCCGAAATTTCGGACAGCAATACGCCATTCAGGCAGGGCTTGATGCGGCACGTGGCGAGTGGATTGTGGTGATGGACTGCGATTTGCAAGATAGACCCGAAGAAATTCCGAAACTCTATCAAAAAGCGTTAGAAGGCTTCGAGATTGTGCTGGCAAGCCGGAAAAATCGGAAAGATAATTTCTTTAAGAAGTTCACCTCGCAAGCCTTTTATGCGGTCTTGAGTTATCTGACCGAAGTCAAGCAAGACCCGACCGTAGCACATTTCATGCTTCTTCATCGGAAAGTTGTCAATGCCTTGCAGCAAACAGGCGATTATCACCGCAGTTACCCGATGCTTGTCAAGTGGGTGGGCTTTCGTGTCGCCAAAGTTGAAATTGAGCATGCAGAGCGCGAAGACGGAAAATCGTCGTCATACTCGTTCAGAAAGCGTTTGAATTTAGCCATCAACACGATTCTTTCTTTTTCGGACAAGCCACTTCGATTGATTGTCAATTTGGGATTATTCATTTCGCTTATCGCCGTTTTAATTGCAGTCTCGCAGATTTTTCTTTACCTCAAAGGTAACATCACCGTTCAAGGCTGGACGAGTTTATTTATTGCTGTAAGTTTCTTTTCGGGATTGATTATCACCACGCTTGGCGTGATTGGCTTGTATCTGGGTAAAGTGTTTGAGTCAATGAAGGGGCGTCCGACCTACATTGTTTCGCAGTCTATTAACACAAAGGCATCATGAAGGCGATTGTAATTGGTTCAAACGGCTACATTGCACGACACCTTGTTCGCGCCCTGCTCGATCAATCCTTTGACGTGTTGCCGTGCGGACAAAATCCTGTCTCGATTGACGGCTATGACAATTACTTTCAAGTCGATATCACCGATGCGCAAAGCGTGGCACAGTTAGACTTCAATGCTGATGCAGTTTTCATGTTCGCTGGCTTGACGGGCACAGCCATTGGATTCACGAAGTATGAAGAGTATGTGCGCGTCAATCAAATTGGGTTGCTTCACGTTCTCGACGCGATTCGCCAAAAAAATCCGTCTATTAAAATTATTTTCCCTTCGTCGCGCTTGGTTTATCGTGGGAAAAAGGATTTACCGCTGGTTGAATCGTCTGAAAAGGAATTTAAGACCTTATATGCCTTAACGAAATTTGCAGGCGAAGCAACGCTCGAGATGTATCGCAATGCGTTTGGATTAACCTATACGATTTATCGAGTTTGCGTGCCTTATGGCAACCTTTTAGGCGGCGGCTACTCTTACGGCACAATCGGATTTATGCTCGGCAAAGCCATAAAAGGCGAAGCGATTACCCTTTTCGGCGACGGTTCACAAAAGCGCACCTTCACACATGTTGCCGATATTTGTCGTGCGATTCTCGACACGGCTTTTTCTGACAAAACGAATGACCAAATTTTTAACATCGGCGGCGAAACGTTCAGCCTCAACCAAGTTGCTTTAATGATTGCTCAAAAATATGGCGTTCAGGTCGCCTACAAAGATTGGAGCACGCTCGACCTTGCCATTGAATCCGGCGACACGATTTTCGACAGCACCAAATTAGACGCGCTTCTCCAAAACCCGCGCCGTTATCACTTTCAAGATTGGCTTAATACGCTTTAACTTCTGCAATTTTCAAAGACCATCATGAGAAAACTTTTGAGAAAACTTTTTTTTCCTTCTATCAACTTTATGTCGCACAAGCGCATGAAGTTCACACAATATTTCACGAAAGGCGCAATCAAGACGCTTGATGTGGCTTGCGGCGGCGGTGCGTTTTCAATTGTTGCCGCCAAAAATGGCAATCATGTTATGGGTGTTGATTACGACGAGCGCAATATCAAGGTCTGCCACGAATATCGCGCCGCGTTCAATATCAATGAAGCACAAGCTAAGTTTCAAACTTTCAACATCAAAGCCTTACATACGCTCAACGACACCTACGACCAAGTGTTTTGCTTCGAAATTTTAGAACACATGATGGACGATGACGCTATCGTCGCTTCAATTTCAAAAATCACAAAACTTGGCTCCAAACTTTTGATAAGTGTTCCGAATCTTCATCACAAACCTTTGTATAAAGAGGAGGTTTCCCCGGTTGAGAATGGCGAACATGTTCGCTTTGGCTACTCGTTTGAGCAGTTGGAAACGCTCGTCGCCAAGCATGGCTTTGAGGTAAAAATGAAAGATACATGTGCAGGCATGATGACACAGTGGGTTACTTCCTTTGAAGGTATTTGCGCCGATAAACTATTCGGTGGCAAACCGCCACGATGGTTTTCAGCCCTTCTCTTCGTTTCGCTTTATCCGCTCACATATCTTGATGGACTGTTCGGCGGCGAGCCTATGTGCATTTTCGTTTTGGCGGAAAAAGTTCGTTGAGGCTCTATGCACGCCTCTCCCCTTCGGCAAGGCGCATTTGCTCAGCAATCAATTCTGCCGTCTTTTCAGGCAACTCAAGCGTGATGAGGTGTCCGCACTTCTTGATGATTTCCAATCGCCCGCACTTGGCGTATTCGTAGAGTTTTTTCGTGTTTTTCCACGAGACGACTTGGTCGCCCTTCCCTGCTACAAACAGCATCGGCACATTGAGCGCGGCAACTTGCTTCGG
>CAKZRZ010000074.1 GCA_937918955.1 uncultured Arenicella sp. | reverse complement strand
TGATAGCTTGCATAAGCAGCGACAAGAAAGCCAAGCGTTAGCGGCAGAGCACGCTAAATCTAAACAAGCTCGCGCAAAATCGATTGCCAAACTCGATAGTAAGATTGCCAATAACACAGAAGCGATTGAAACCTTAAAAGCCGACAGAGACCGTTTGCGGTCATTATTGACCCAATTGAAAAAACAAGCGGAAGAAATGCGCCGCTTAGACGAATTGCGCGCTAAACAAGAAGCAGAACGATTGGCCAAGCTTAAGCAACAGAATACGAAACCCGCTCAAGCAGTAAAGCCACCTATAAGAAAACTTGTTAAGGGTGGTTTTTTAAAACAAAAAGGCCGTTTGGCATACCCTGTAAATGGCAAGTTAGTGAGAAAGTTTGGTAGCCGAATGCCAGAGTCTGGTATGCGCTCGCAAGGTACCTTTTTTAATACAAGTGGTTCAGTACCGGTAAAAACGATTTTCCGTGGTAGGGTACTCTTTGCAGATTTTCTAAAAGGTTTTGGGCTATTAATTATCGTAGATCATGGCGATAACCATATTAGTTTATATGGCCACAATGATAGGTTGCTTAAGCAAGTAGGTGATGTAGTAGATACCAATGAGACGATAGCTCAAAGTGGTGTGACAGGAGGTTTGAAGTCGCACGGTCTATACTTTGAGATACGTAACAATGCCACCCCGGTTGATGCAGCGAAATGGTGCCTTTAGCTAGATCCTGTTGCCTGAAAAAATAATGTGCCGATAGGTCGGAGGCGCACCTAAGAGCCGACCCATAATTTTGAGATAACACTGATGATGAAAACCATGCCTCTGAAATTACAATATAGCAAAGTGCTGTTTACGGTCGCTGTATTAAATTTTGCTTTAGCATTTAGCAATGTTAGTTATTCTCAGCAAACTAGCGACCAAGCAAAGGGCGAGACAACGGCTGAAGCGTCGAGTGATGTAGAGAAAACGCCAATTCCTTTAAGCCAAATTCGAACTTTCGCGGAGATATTCACTCGAATCAAGCTTAATTACGTAGAGCCTGTCAGTGATGAACAATTGCTTGAGTATGCGGTAGAAGGAATGCTCAATGGGCTAGACCCTCATTCCGTTTATCTTAAAGATGAACGTTTAGAGGAACTTAATGAGGGTACTAATGGCGCATTTACAGGCCTAGGCATGGAAGTCATTATGGAGGATGGGTTCGTTAAAGTCGTTGCGCCAATTGATGATACTCCTGCAGCTGATGCTGGTATTCAGTCCGGCGATTTGATTATTCGAATGGATGGAAAAACCACCACTGGTTTGAGCTTAAATGAAGCGACCGAGCGCATGCGTGGTAAAGCAGGAAGTAAAATAACGCTCACAATTTTACGAGAATCAGAGCCTGACCCCATTGAAGTAGAGCTAACCCGAGCAGTGGTTCGCTTAAGTTCAGTAAAACGTAAACGCTTGAGCGATTCGGTAGGATATTTGCGTGTCACACAGTTTCAGGTGGCGACGGCAGAAAACTTTCGAAAAGAGCTTAAACAATTGCGAGATAGCGAAGGCTTTAAAGGATTAATTTTAGATCTGCGTAATAACCCTGGTGGGCTATTGACCAGTGCCATATCGATATCAGATGCCTTTATCGATGATGGTGTTATCGTTTCGACCAAAGGCAGACAAGAATCCAATAAACGTGAATACAAAGCCACACCGACGGATCTGCTTAACGGTATGCCCTTGGTTGTCTTGATTAACGGAGGCTCAGCAAGTGCTTCTGAGATAGTCGCTGGAGCATTGAAAGACCATAAGCGCGGCCTGATTATGGGTCAAGATTCATTCGGCAAGGGCTCTGTGCAGACGGTACTTAATATCGATGATGAGCAAGCGATAAAATTGACCACAGCTAGATACTACACACCTAATGGTGATTCGATTCAAGCTGCCGGTATAAGCCCTGATGTGTATGTGGCGTATCGAGAGTTTAAAGAGCGCGAAGAGGGTTTCAAACGTATTAAAGAAAATGACTTACCCGGCCGTTTGGATAACGATAGTGGTAAATCTGAGCAAAAACCTAAGAGCGACAAGCGAGATAAAGATGCTGAAGAAATATTGGCCCAAGACTATCAGTTGAACGAAGCATTTAATCTACTGAACGGTTTAATTCTCTTTCAGGAGAAGTAAAGGGTGTAGCTATTATGGCTAACAAGTTGTTGTAATGAACTAATAGTTGTCATAACGAACTAAGGAGCTGAGTACTTTGGCCGGCTCCCATCGTAAGGTTTCAAGCTCAGGCTTTTCTAAAAACTGGTCAACATGGCCGACACATAAGTAGGCTATCAACTTATTTTGTTTGGGCGCATTAAGAATGTTTTTGACTTTATCTGGATTTATGATGCTAACCCAGCCGATGCCTATATTCATCGCTCGAGCCATGAGCCACATGTTTTGCACAGCGCACACAACGCTATATTCGCCCATATCAGGCATGCTTGTTTGCCCCAATACGGGCTTGTCAGAAGGCGTATAAAAAACAGCGATATTAACAGGCGTTTCGGTAATGCCTTCGAGTTTCAACTTAGCGTACTGCAGCGCTCTATCGTTTTCAAATTGTGTTTGAGCTCTTAAGTTTTCGAACTCAAAGATTTTAGCCACGGCGTTTTTTATCGAGGGATCGCGTATAATCACAAACTCCCAAGGTTGAGAATAACCAACAGATGGTGCGGTAGTAGCAGCGGCCAGAATTCTTTCAAGATCGGAGTCAGACAAATCTCGATCTGTAAAACGGTTGCCTCGCACATCACGCCGAGCGCGTAAGACTCGCTCGATCACATTCTGATCATTCTCACCAAAAAACATCTAAATAGCCCGTCAATAATTAAATATATATTCGCTGCTAAAGTATTAGTTAATTAGGCATCAATTCGAGTAACGCTAAAACCGTAGCTTCGACACCGCTAGTAACAGCCGGTTTTGGTGTGATTTTAAAAAGCGGACTGTGGTGGCTTGGCACCGGAGTACCACCATTCTCAGCGGCTTTAAAGTCGGCTTCAGGAGTGCCGCCGATAGCGAAATAAACGCTAGGAATATAAGGCTTAGTAGTAAAAAACGGATAGTCTTCTGCGCCCATGCCTTTGTTAGGTTTTTCACTCAGGATACTCTTCCCCATCATATCGACCCAAACTGCACGTAAGCGCTGAGCGAGTTTCGCATCGTTGATGGTTGGCGGAACGCTTTCTTCCGAAACAACAACTTCTGGTAGCTTGTCTTCAGGTAAGCCTGCGACCCGGCCCATATTCTGGGCAATACGCTTTATGCCATCGAGCAGTATTTTGCGGGTCTCTAAACTGGTATTTCGGACCGTGAGCTGTAACACGGCTTTATCGGAGATAATGTTGTGCTTAGTGCCGGAATGAAACGAACCAACTGTTACCACACCTGGATCACGTGGAGGTAGTTCGCGAGCAACCAGCGTTTGTAATGCCATGACAATTTGAGCGCCTAGCACAATCGGATCCTTACCCGCATGTGGGCTTGCTCCGTGTGCGCCAACGCCATGAATGGTAATGTCTACTGTATCCGCACCGGCATAGGGGCTACCATCGGTAACCCCGATTTTGCCAGCTTCGATGCCACTTGTTACGTGAAATGCTAAACCAAAGTCGGGTGTTCCGAAGCGCTCGTATAAGCCGTCTTCCATCATCGCTTTTGCGCCAATAACTCTTTCTTCAGCCGGCTGGACAATCAACATCAAGGTTCCAGACCATTGATCTTTCATTGCCTGCATTCGCCTAGCGGTGCCAACCAAACTGGTGATATGAACATCATGTCCGCAGGCGTGCATGACGAATACTTCGTTACCGGTAATTGGGTCTATTTGAGTTGCTTTAGATGCGTAACTCAAGCCAGACTTTTCTTCAACCGGAAGACCATCCATATCGGCGCGCATGCTAACCAGTGGCCCGTCACCGTTTTTTAAAATCGCGACTACGCCAGTGCCACCAATACCCGTAGTTACTTCAAAGCCAGCGCCCTCTAACTCTTTAGCCATGCGTGCAGCTGTTTTGTTTTCGACCGTGCTGAGTTCTGGATTTGCATGAAATTGCTTAAAAAGGGGTTCGAGGTGCGCGGTATAGTCTTGTTTAATCGATGCAGATAAATCTGATGCGGCAAGCGCTTTGGATCCTGGAAGGCACACTCCAAAGCCAGTAACAATTGCAGCTGATACAGCCAGTGATGTTATTAATTTACGCATAGCGTGCTCCTTTTCTAAAATGTGGTTTAGTGCTTTTTATATTGCTGCCTAGCGGGCGGCAGAGTACTCAGGCATGAAGGTTAGGAATCAGCTGGCTTTGAAGTCGCGCAATTGAGTCTTTTAATTTTAGTTTTTGTCGTTTTAGGCGCCCGATTTCAAATTGATTACTGTGTACCTGCTCGGCCATTTCTTGAATGGCAATATCAAGACTGCGGTGCTCCTGTTTGAGCTCCGCGACAGCTTGTAGCAATCGCTGTTTGTCTGATTGAGTGATTTGCATCGGTTAAATAATAGTTTAGCCCAATTTTGCTGACAATATGATCAATCGCTAAACTTTATTCTCTATTTGGCTTAAGGGCATTTCTACAAACGGTGCCAATCAAGTAGTTTTAGTTCTTAAGCTAAAAGACACTGCGAAGTAACAACGAGAGTGCTATTCTTGAGGCTGTTTTACACGGCGCCGACACTCATGACGATTCGAAGTTTTATTGCCTTACCTATTCCTCAGGATATTGCCAATCAATTGGGTGATGTCGCCGCTAAGATGTCATATCAAGATAAGAGTGGCGCGGTGCGTTGGGTAGACCAAGAAAATTACCACATTACACTTGCGTTTCTTGGCGAGCAGCATGAACACGATCTTGAAACCCTTGCAGAGCAGCTTGACTATCATCTTCGTCAAACGGAGTTTGAGATTGTCTTAAGCCATTTAAGCCCGTTCCCCGAAACTCGGCCGAAACTAGTTGCAGCAATGGTCGGTAAATCAACTAGCTTGGATGAGCTCCATCGTGAAATAGACAGCGCAATTAAGTCGAGTGATATGCCAATAGAGCGGCGTAAATTTATTCCGCACGTTACCCTTGGTCGTTATCGGCATAGCCGAAATGCTTATGCTGGCAATATCCCACTGAACGTAAGTTTCAACGTAGCAATTGACGAAGTGGTACTTTATGAGAGTGTATTGACCTCGACGGGGGCAGAGTATGAGCCAATTTATCGCTTCCCCTTAGATCAGTTTGATGATGAGTTTAACCATGATGAACATGGGGAGTTCTTTATTATTAAGCCAGAAGAGGCCGCACTCGATGAAGGCTGATTATCATTGTCACTCGCATTTTTCAGATGGTACTTTAAGCCCAACAGAATTGCTCGAACTAGCGATCCAAGCTGGTATTACCGATTTAGCTTTAACAGACCATGACACCTTGGATGGTTTACCCGAAGCGCAAATCGCAGCTCAAAGCCAAGGGATAAACCTTATCAACGGTATAGAGTTGTCGTGTACCTGGGAAAAGCAATTGATTCATGTGGTCGGTTTGAATATCGACCCGGCTAACTCGGTGCTTGTTGCCGGTGTAGAACAAAATAAGCAGCGTCGGCTGGATCGAGCCGAGGCGATGTTCGAAGATTTAGAACAGCACGATATCTTTCTCAGAGATTCAGTAAGAGAGTTGATAGCGGCTAAAGGAGTACCTACTCGCCCACATTTTGCCGAGGCCTTAGTTCAACAGGGTTATGCAAAAGATAAAAAGCAGGCGTTTAAACGCTATTTAGTTCGTGGAAAACCTGGGTATATTCCAATGGTTTGGCCTGACGTAGAGCAGATAGGTGCATGGATTAGTGCCGCAGGCGGCATCGCGGTGCTAGCGCATCCGAATAGATATAAATTTACCCGAACCCGGCTTTCACGTTTGATTAGCGACATGCTCAAAGCGGGCATACAGGGTATCGAAGTTTCGACTTCGACAACGGATAAACAACAGTCAGCCATGCTCGCAGGTTTAGCTCAACAGTTTGGGCTTTATGCGTCGATTGGTTCAGACTTTCATTCAAAGGATCAACCCTGGGCGCGACTGGGTGGCGCCGCGGATCTTTCTAAAGACTTAAACGCGGTTTGGAATGGATTTAATTAAACTAAATTATCGAAAACTTTTTACTTAATAGAATCAAACTAAGAACTGAACTAGAAACCATCGCATGCTAGAAAACGATTTCGCCCCTACAAGTACTCCAAAAACAGTTTATTTAAAAGACTATACGGTTCCCGATTTTTTGGTGCCTAGAATTAATATTGACGCACAGCTTGGTAAAGAAGAGAGCCTGATAACTGCGACGCTGGAGCTGGAGCGTAACCCTAAAAGCCAAAATCAGTCTGCACCATTGGAACTTGATGGAGAGAAGATGGAACTTATCTCCTTAGTGCTAGATGGTAAACCTCTTGCTGACGAGGACTATTTTGTAAGTGATCAAGGGTTAAAAATTGAGGGTGTTAGCGATCGGTTTAGTTTGGAAATCAAAACCAAACTCCAACCACATTTGAATACAGAGCTTTCGGGTTTATACCAATCAAGTGGGAATTTTTGTACGCAATGTGAAGCAGAAGGCTTTAGGCGAATCACTTATTTCCCTGATCGGCCAGATGTGTTGAGTATTTATGAGGTTAAATTAACGGCTGATAAAGGCACTTGCCCAGTGTTGTTGTCGAATGGAAACCCTATGGCAACGGGTGATAACAAAGATGGAACGCACTGGGCTCAATGGTCGGATCCTCACCCAAAGCCGAGCTATTTATTTGCCTTGGTGGCAGGCGATTTGAAGCATATCAGCGATGAGTTTCAAACCACCAATGGTAAACGAGTAGAGCTCAATATTTATACCCAAGCGCATAATATTGAGAAATGCCAACATGCTATGAACTCACTTAAG
>CAKZRZ010000073.1 GCA_937918955.1 uncultured Arenicella sp. | reverse complement strand
GAGTCGCTAACCGTGTGGGCAACAAGCAAAATCATACTGTCAAATCTCGGGAGCGTACTCTACGAGCTAATACGTAGAATGGCGATTTTCTACTTCTTTTTCGCGATCTACGCCTATGTCAAAAATATCGGATTCAAAAATGATTTAATTAAACGCACTTGGTTGGTCTATGTAATCTGCAACCTCGGCATGCTTGCCGCGTACAGCGTCTACAACAATTTCTTGGTGAGCCGTTACACCATGGCATCGGCACTAACCTTGTTGCTTTTATCGCCATTCATCATCGATAGAATAATCAATGGTTTTCAGGCTTTTACCCTCGGTAAGAAGACCTTTTCAATAGTTGCAATATTAGTGCTGAGTATTATCTCCCTCGAAGGCTTAAACGTTAGCACTAAAAAAGAACACATTAGAGAAGCCGGGCTATGGGTTAAATATAATATTCCAGATGACGCCAGCTTCTTCAGCAATGACCCGCTAGTGGTTTACTATGCGGGGCGAGGCTACACCGGTCGACTTAATGATGCCTACTCCACATTGAATTTACGCGAACACATGGACAAGCGTACCTTACGAAAATTTGATTATGTAGCCCTATCGATCAAACCTAAAGACTATTGGGAGGATCTCTCGCGTCAAACCCTTTGGTATGAGCACGGCCTACCTGAGAAGATCATAAATGGGGTTGGCGAACGCGCCGTGTTTATTTTTAAGATTCGTAAACGACGCTAACATTTAGCACTACCATCAGATGTTAAAATAAAGCCATGGTTACACGCAGAAAAATTCTAATTGGCGCTGGTCTCACCACGCTCGGTATCGGCGGCTATGTTTATGATCGTGGGCTTCGCTTGCCCACGCTGCATCTGGATCCTCGGGCTTTAAATAACACCTTCAGCCTGGACGATGACATCCAAGTAATCGTCAATGAAGTAATTCGGACGCCAATCAAAGAAGAAAATACCGCCGAACTAGAAGCCTGTTTCCGTGCCTTCGCGCCAGAACCAAGCCTCACCTTTTCAGCCAAAAAGTCGGGCAGTATTTCAATTTCTGTCGATAATATTTCACCCGAAGCTCAACTGCAGACAAATGCGCCAGGTCAAGTCAGAGAGGAGGTGTCCAATACTAAACGTCTATTGGTAATTCAAACCAAAGCGGAGCAGTCTATTAAACTCGAATGGCAGCTCCCTGATTTCGGCGAATATACCTTTGCTTCTATTGGCGACACAGGCGGAGATAAAGAGCTCGACTGGTGCATCCAACGAGCTTCTGATTTAGGCGCAAAGTTCTTATTACACCTCGGCGATTTTAATTATCAAGACGGCGATTACGATCGTTCGATAAAAGCGTTTAATAATTCTCCAATACCGATCTACGTAACTATCGGCAATCATGACTTTCATGATGAAGGCGCTATATACCCTCAATTTCTGCGTGAAATTGGCCCATTAAATAACGCTTTTAACATCGGAAAAACACGCTTTGCTAATATAGACACTGCCGCCAATGTGCTGCCCTATGGAGCGGGCCAACGAGGCGCTTTGTTCGAGCGCATGATAAAAGACTCGAACTACACTGACACAGTATGCTTTACTCACTGCCCATTGCATGACCCTGACCCAAATAGCCATCATGATATGGGCAGCTCGGGTGAACGAGACTGGCTTATCAACGCTATGAAAAAGGTTGGCGCTAAAACCTTACTCAGTGGCCATATACATATTTATCATCGCAGTGACTTCGATGGAATTGACAACATCATTGTCGGCCAAGGCCTCGGACATCAGGACTTACTGATCAATGACGATGCATCTAAAATAGTGCTCGGACACGTCGATAAAAATGGCGCAGTAAAATACACCGCTGAGCCCCTAGCAATGCCGCTTGAAGCTCATTGTCACCCAAGAATCGACCCTGTAAAAGAAAGCTTGCGAGGCGGAGAACACAGCGAATTAATCGAAATGCTCGATAAGGTTTGCCGAACCTGAACAAGCTTCCATAGAGGCCTAAACTTGCCAGAAAGCGAGCAAAAAAAAGACATAGCCAATTGGCTATGTCTTTTTTTTAGAACTCGATTTTTAGGTTGGCTCAGGCCTTAAACCTTAGCGGACCTCTTAACGCTTCATAGAGCCAAAGAACTCAGAGTTTGCTTTAGTGGCTTTGAGTTTATCAAGCAGGAATTCGATCGCTTCGATTTCATTCATCGGGTGTAATAGCTTGCGCAAAATCCATACTTTTTGTAGCTCTTCTGGATCCATCAATAATTCTTCGCGACGAGTTGAGGATTTGTTTACCACAATCGATGGGTAAACACGCTTCTCAGCAATCTTGCGCTCTAAGTGCACTTCCATATTACCGGTGCCTTTAAACTCCTCGTAAATAACCTCGTCCATTTTCGAACCTGTTTCGATCAAGGCCGTAGCGAGAATCGTTAAGCTACCACCCTCTTCGATGTTTCGCGCTGCACCAAAAAAACGTTTTGGGCGTTGCAAGGCGTTGGCATCAACACCACCGGTAAGCACCTTACCTGATGCTGGCGCGACAGTATTGTAGGCTCGAGCCAAACGCGTAATTGAATCAAGTAGAATCACCACGTCTTTTTTATGCTCAACTAAGCGTTTGGCCTTTTCAATTACCATTTCAGCAACCTGTACGTGGCGCGCTGCAGGCTCATCAAAAGTAGAGGATATAACTTCACCGCGAACACTACGCTGCATTTCAGTCACTTCTTCAGGACGCTCATCGATCAACAACACCATCAATTCAACATCAGGGTTATTGGTAGTAATCGCCTGAGCGATTTGTTGAAGCATTACGGTTTTGCCGCTTTTTGGCGATGAAACAATCAAACCACGCTGACCTTTGCCAAGTGGAGAAATCAAGTCAATGACTCGACCGGTTAAATCTTCAGACGTGCCGTTTTCCTGCTCAAGCTTCATTCGCTTATTTGGATGCAGTGGCGTCAAGTTTTCGAACAAAATTTTATTGCGCGCTTCTTCCGGAGTTGAGCCGTTAATAGTCTCAACTTTGAGTAGCGCAAAATAACGCTCTGAATCTTTAGGGGGGCGAACAAGGCCTGCAACGGTATCTCCGGTGCGCAAGTTAAAGCGGCGAATTTGGCTGGGCGATACGTAGATATCATCTGGACCAGCTAAGTACGAGCTATCAGCCGAGCGAAGAAATCCGAAACCATCTTGTAAAATTTCAACAACACCCTCGCCTTCAATGTCCTCACCTTTTTTGGCCAATGACTTTAGAATCGTGAAAATTTGGTCTTGCTTACGCATTCGGCCTAGGCCATCTAGCTCCATCGAGCGCCCTATTTCGGTAAGCTCGGTAGCGGTTTTCTTTTTAAGATCGGTTAAAGATGCTGACATAAGTAGTTAGAAGCAGTAAGTTGGTTAGAAACGTAAGTTAATGGTATTTATAGAATTCAATCTGGTGACAAGCGTTTTTTAGTCCAGTTTTAAACTTAATAGCAAGGCATGACACGGCCCATCGGCCCGAATGACTATTTGTCAAAAGTGCCCAAGATAAACCCTTGGAACTTATTTCAGTTTAATCGCCAGTTAGCAAAACATAAAAAGGATTGCGGCTCTTGGCACATCGGGAAACATTATTTGGAGTTCGATTCGTCGACTGCGAATCTTTTGAAACGATATCACGGCAATCGGCTAAATGTCTAGCCTATTAATTTCTGTTATGTAGCGTTAGCAGCTCTGAATCACGCTAACTAGTCATTGCAACGGCAGCCATCCAATTTGCCTGCCGCCACATCAACTCTAATTTACGCGCCACAGTTACCCAACATCAGAATGTGGCGCTGGCTCTTTTATAGCCTAAATATTTTCATCGATAAAAGCTGTTAACTGTGACTTAGACATTGCGCCAACTTTAGTAGCTGCAACGTCGCCCTCTTTAAACAACATCAACGTTGGAATACCACGAATACCGAACTTAGGCGGCGTATTCGGGTTACTGTCAATATCAAGCTTTGCAACGGTCAATTTATCACCGTATTCGGCCGCAACTTCTTCAAGAATCGGAGCTAACATTTTGCATGGGCCACACCATTCTGCCCAGTAATCGACTAATACTGGCTTGTCAGCCTGTAAAACGTCTGATTCGAAGCTAGAGTCGGTGATTTCAACGGTGTTTTGAGACATAACTATTCGCCTATTGATTTGGAAATTAGGGTATAGTGTGCGGATTATTTTGCATATTGCAAGTACAAAAATCTGGAATTGGTCTCCGACTAATCTCACCACTAGGTCACCGCTACTCGTGTTTGAAAGAAACCGTAGATCGGGCGCACGAATCTAGACAAATGGTGATAAACGCGCTGAGCGCCTGAGACCAGTTCAACTCACAAAGTCAGCAGGGGTTCTTCTTTTATTTGAAGGCTATGCTTTAGAAATTCTATGGCATTGGTTCACCACCTCACGACCTAAAATTTAGTGATCAAAAATCATGAGCGAGAAACATTTAAGCGATACTCGGTTTTCCGAGTTAGAAATACACCCAGATGTCCAAAAAGGCATTGAAGGCATCGGATTCGAATTCTGCACTCCGATTCAAGCGCTATCATTGCCTATAGCCCTGCAAGGCAAAGATGTCAGCGGCCAGGCACAAACCGGCACAGGTAAAACAGCCGCATTCTTGATCGCCTGTTTTCATAAACTACTCAATAGTGAGCGAAAAGAGTCAAAAAAGAAAAATCCGATTCGTGCATTGGTGGTCGCTCCGACACGTGAGCTCGCGATCCAAATTCATGAAGATGGTAAAAAGTTAGTTGAGCACACTGGTTTAAAAATGGCGCTGGCCTATGGCGGCACCGACTATGACAAGCAACGCACAGCAATTGAATCAGGCGTAGACATTTTAATTGGCACGCCAGGCCGCATCATCGACTACTTCAAGCAAGGAGTATTTGCATTAGACGCACTTGAGGTGATTATCCTCGATGAAGCTGACCGCATGTTCGATTTGGGCTTCATCGCCGATATTCGTTATTTATTTCGCGCCATGCCTGAACCGAGTGAGCGTTTGAATTTGCTGTTCTCGGCAACATTATCTGCGCGTGTCGGTGAGCTTGCCTATGAACACATGAGCGAGCCTGAAGTGGTCAAGATTGAAGCCGAAGTAACCGCTGATCGCATCACCGAAATTGGCTATATGCCATCTAATGAAGAAAAAATCCCTCTGTTAATGGGCTTACTGCAAAAAGCCAATAACGAGCGTTGCGTGGTGTTTATTAATACCAAGCACATGGCTGAAAAAATCGATGCATGGCTCAAGGCTAACGATTTTAAGTGCGCTATGTTATCCGGCGACGTGCCTCAGAAAAAGCGTGAAACCTTGTTGCAACGGTTTAAAGATGGTGACGTCAATGTATTAATCGCGACCGATGTTGCCGCCCGTGGCTTGCACATTCCAGACGTTAACTTTGTAGTCAATTTTGACTTACCTACCGACGCAGAAGACTATGTGCATCGCATTGGCCGTACCGGTCGCGCTGGTGCCAGCGGTACGGCCATGAGTTTAATTTGCGAAACTTACGCAATGAATATCATGGATATCGAACAATACATTGAGCATTCGATTCCGGTAGAGCGTGACATCGCCGAACTGATGTTTAAAGATCCGATTGTCCCAGATCTATCAAAACTCAAATCAAACCGCAAGAAAGATAGCCGGTCTAAGGGCGGTCCTAAAAAAGACGGGAAGCAAAGAAACGAGCGTGGCGGAAAATCAAGTCGAGGCAAAGCCTCTGGTGACAATGATCGAGAACGCGAGCGTCGTGAGAAAGGCAACCCTAATCGCATGCCGAAAAAGCAACGCGAGCAATCAAACGAGCCAAAGCAAACTCCAGAAGAACGCGAAGCCGCTAAATTAGCCGCCCTAGAGAAACGCAAAAGCGAGCCTAAGAAAGCGCCTCGCATTCCATTGCGCGGTCGCCGTGGTCACGAGGTTCCTGCGGTCGGCTAAACCCTAACCTTAAAAGCCAAGCCTGTTTTAGCAATGTCCGACCAAGATAGAAAACTAAACCAAGAACAAGCTCAGCACTGCAATAAACGATCAGCCTTGTTACTTGGCGGCGGCGGTGCTCGAGCAGCTTATCAAGTCGGTGTTTTAAAAGCCGTTGCCGAAATGGTTCCGGAAGGTTGTCCGAATCCGTTCCCAATAATTTGCGGCACATCAGCAGGCTCTATCAATACCGTTGCGTTGGCGTCGAACGCATCAAATTTTCATCAAGGGATTGCAAAGATTCTTGGCGTTTGGTCAAACTTTGAACTGCACCATGTGTTCTACGCTGACGGTAAAAATTTATTTAAACGAATTGCCCATTGGGCCTGGGCGAACTTAGGCCCAGGAGATCGACACAAAGGTCCTAGTTCAATTCTCGACAACCAGCCATTGCGAGAACTGCTAAATGAATACATCGACTTCGACAATATCAATAAGTCGATCAACAATGGCGAGTTACACGCCTACTGCCTAACTGCTTGCAGCTACACCTCTGGTGAATCGACCACTTTTTATGATGGCGCAGCCAACATAAAAGATTGGCAACGAACTCACCGCGAAGGCATTCGCAAAAAAATGAGCATTGACCACTTAATTGCTTCATCCGCAATTCCAGTTATTTTTCCATCTGTGCAACTTGGTAATGAGCATTTTGGTGATGGTTCAATGCGCCAAATTTCGCCAATCAGCCCTGCCTTACATTTAGGTGCGGAGAAAATTCTCATAATCGGCCTTCGGATGGAAAAAGAACTAGGCCTTCCCGAGCCTCCTCGATACCGACCTTCCCTCGGACAAATATCTGGTTATGTATTGGACACCCTTTTCCTCAACAGCCTGCAGTCTGATATTGAGCGTATGGAACGCATGAATCGCACGTTGAAAGAAGGCAACGACGGAACTCTCGACAACTTAAAAGTCATTGAACACTTTGTGATCAGCCCGTCTGAAGATATAGCCAACATTGCCATGAAACATTTTCTCGAGTTGCCTAAGAGCTTTCGCATTGC
>CAKZRZ010000072.1 GCA_937918955.1 uncultured Arenicella sp. | reverse complement strand
TTCACAACTTTCTTCACAATACCGAATCGTTTGGAAAGCTAATTCGTTCTAAAGGCTATTTTTGGCTAGCGTCGCGGCCAGAGTTTGCTGGCACCTGGAGCCAAGCTGACGGAATTGCTCGTTATGGATTTGGCGGAATGTTCTGGAAGGCCGTGCCGAAAGAAAGTTGGCCAGAAGAGCAAGACTACTTAGACTCTATCAGTGAAAAGTGGGTTGAGCCGTTTGGTGACATGCGTCAAGAGTTGGTCTTTATCGGTCAAAATCTAAAGCAAGATGAGATAACTCGAGCACTTGATGATTGTTTACTCAGTGAAGATGAGGTGTTGCGAGGAAGGTTGTATTGGGAAACTCTCAATGACCCGTTTCCAGCGTGGGACTGATGCTCTAAAAGTTATGTAGTACACAAAAACTGTGTTACCAGTGTTATCAAATTGCAGAGGAGATTTTTGCCATGCCTCTGCAATTATTTAACAGCATTGTTATATTCCTATATAGAGCTGCTGAGATTCGCAGCCGTTTGGACTAAAGAAACGCCGCCGTTACTGATTGATGTTGAAAGGTTATCTGTAACGATTTCCGTTACTGAATCCAGTGCGTCTGCTGCGATGTCTAGGCTGTAGATTTCGAAGTTTGCCACTTCTGGTTTTGAAGTAACCACAATAGTCTCAACATTGATTGGCTCTACTACCGATGTTAGTTCTTCGTTTGCAAGAGCCGACTGACCGATAAGAACGCTAGAGATAAGGCTAAGGCTAATAATTAAATTTTTCATGATTGTAATCCTGTGTTGGTTGTAATTTGTTTGGGCATAGTTGGTGATGCTTACAATTACTTAGATACACATTTTTTAAATTTGGATTCAAAAAATTATCAATTTCGTGTTTGTGGAGTTATGTGCTCGCAATTGAGCCATCTAAAAAGCAAAGAATTTTTGGGGTTTCTTACAGCCTCTAGCCGCTGAAGCCACTCTCTGTTTCTGAGCACACTAGTATGCTAAATGTTGTTTTCTAAGATCCAGGTATCTATTTGATTTTGTTAAGAGAGCTATTTCGTTTTTGTTCGGCAATCCGTTATGATTCTCATGTTGGTATTATTATTAGGGGGTTAGAGTGCCGAAGAGATTGATCTGGTTTAGCTTGGCGTGTCTGGCGTACTTCTCGACCTGTCTGCTAACGTTTGTATCTTTGAATAAGTCGACTTTAGAACTCGCTTCTTATCGAACGATGACGGCATCGATCCCTGGCCGTATTCGCGACCCTATGAGCCAGTATGAAATTGATTACTTGGTGTCGGTTATAGATAAAGTACAGTTTGGCGGAGACCTATCTGTTCTTGGCTTGAACTTTGATGCTAAGCCAGCTGAATACTACCTAATGCCTTCTTCGTTTGATTTTCAATCAAGCCTCGCCCTCCTCAAGCAAGGCCGCTTGCGTGCAGCGCAAGTGAAGTTTGATTCATTCGCTTCTAAGATCGATTCCACTTACGAGCGCCGCTTGAAGTTGTTATTGAGACTCTCGACGCTGGCTGGTGTTGTTGCTTTATTGCTCGCATTGACCTTTCTTTGGTTGCTATATAAAAGTAAGGGCAAACTCAATAGCGAGGTCGAGCTTTTACCCGATGAAACAGAAGCCGACCAAAGTTTCTCAAGCTATCTTCAATCCGTTGTTGAGGAAGAGGCCAAGTTTATTGGTCATAGAGCGCAATTAAATTGCATTGGTTTTGATAACAATGAGTTTAATCAAGAGGGAGAAGACGCTGCAGATCACCGAGAGACCTTAGAACTGATTGCAGAACAATTAGTACGTAACAGTATAGAACATGGTGGTCGTTCTCCAGAGTCAAGGTTGTTGGCAGGAAAGCCCGAATACCTTTCAATCAGAGTTAGTTTGCAAGACGCCAAAGAACACTGGCTGATGTCAGTTTGGGATAATGGAGAAGGCCTTGATGGAGAACGTCTATTAGAAAAGGCACTTTCCCTAGGTTTGATTTCAGAAGCCTCAGCAAAGCAAATAGAACCTGAGAATCGAATTAAACTGATCTTTCTGGGCGGCTTTACCACCCGAGATCGCTCGGTTTCTAAATCAGACAATAATCGCACTCTCGCTGAAATTCGCGCTGTTCTTAAGTCCTTAGGTGGTCTTATATCGGTACAAAACCAATCTGGACTGTCTTGCCAGTTTGTAATCCGTTTTCCCAAGTTCTAGCATCGCCAAATAATTGTCGGAAAATATCTGTAAATTCCGCAGTCTAAAAGCAATTAAAGCCCGTTAAAGTCTAGCATTTACTGGGGTTTACCCTATAATCGCGCTTTGTTTTTGGGCTAAGCTATCCTTTAATTAGTAGTTAAGCTATTGCTAACTAACCTCTTGATATCTAATGAATTTACGTAACATCGCAATTATCGCGCACGTTGACCACGGTAAAACAACCTTGGTTGATAAACTTCTTCAGCAGTCAGGCACATTCGACGAACGTGCTGAGCTGGTTGAACGTGTAATGGACAGCAACGATATCGAGAAAGAGCGTGGCATCACCATTTTGGCAAAGCCAACTGCTCTTACCTGGAATGACTATCGAATTAATATTGTTGATACACCGGGTCACGCCGACTTCGGTGGTGAAGTAGAGCGTATTCTATCGATGGTTGATTCGGTAATTCTATTGGTTGATGCAGTAGATGGCCCGATGCCACAAACTCGCTTTGTGACTCAAAAAGCCTTTGAGCACAACTTAAAGCCAATAGTCGTAATTAATAAAATCGACCGTGAAGGTGCTCGCCCAGATTGGGTTCTAGACCAAACTTTCGATTTGTTCGACATGCTCGGCGCAACCGACGAGCAATTAGATTTCCCTGTGATCTATGCTTCAGCGATCAATGGTTTCGCAACCGATGATCATACAAACATCACTGACAACATGGACATGTTATTCCAGACCATTGTTGATCGTGTGCCACCACCTCCTGTAGAGATTGAAAAACCATTTCAAATGCAGGTATCGCAACTTGATTATTCGTCATACCTCGGCGTTATTGGTATTGGCCGAATCAAGCAAGGTTCAGTAAAAGCTAACTCGCCAATTACGGTTGTTGATGGTCAAGGCAACACCAAAAATGGTCGTGTTGGTAAGATGTTCGGCTTTAAAGGCATTGAACGCGTTGAGATTGAAGAAGCTAATGCTGGTGATATTGTCGCAATAACAGGCATTGAGCCACTATTCATTTCAGACACTATCTGTGATCGTGAAGCGCCAGAGGCGTTACCTGCGTTAACCGTAGATGAGCCGACCGTGACGATGACGTTTCAAGTGAATACGTCTCCATTCGCGGGTCAAGAAGGTAAGTATTTAACCTCTCGACAAATTCGCGACCGTTTACAAAAGGAGCTTCTGCATAATGTTGCTCTGCGTGTTGAAGACACAGATAACCCTGATAAATTTAAAGTATCAGGCCGTGGTGAACTGCATTTATCGGTACTAATCGAGAACATGCGTCGCGAAGGTTTCGAGCTTGCTGTATCTCGCCCGGAAGTAATTTACAAAGACGTTGATGGTGAGGTTCATGAGCCATACGAAAGCGTTACTATCGACATCGATGACGAACACCAAGGCACTATCATGCAAGCTCTGCAAGAGCGTGGTGGTGATCTTGAAAACATGGCGCCAGATGGTAAAGGCCGCGTTCGTTTAGACTTCTTGATTCCATCACGTGGCCTTATTGGTTTTCAAACTGAGTTCATGACCATGACGTCTGGCTCTGGTTTGATGTACCACGTGTTCGATCGCTATGCTCCTAAGAAAAATAAGTCATTTGGTCAACGTAAGAACGGTGTTTTGATTTCTAATGGCACAGGTAAAGCGCTTGGTTTTGCTATTTTCAATCTTCAAGAACGCGGCAAAATGATCATTTCTCCGACTCAAATGGTGTACGAAGGTGAAGTGGTCGGCATACACTCGCGCGAAAATGACTTGACGGTAAACCCGTTGAAAGGCAAGCAGCTAACCAACGTGCGCGCATCAGGCACTGACGAGGCCTTGCGTTTGGTTCCGCCGATTAAGCATACCCTAGAGTCGGCACTCGAATTTATCGACGACGACGAGCTTGTAGAGATTACACCTGACAGCATTCGGATTCGTAAGCGCTTCTTATTAGAGAGCGACCGTAAGCGCGAAGGCCGTCAGCCAAAAGGGTAGTAAAATAGTTAGAGAGCCCATTATTGGGCTCTCTTTCGTTTAACTCTGATTTATTTAGAGCAAGTAACTTGAATGGTAATTTACGATCTAGTCTGTGTCGCTAATCATGAGTTCGAAGGCTGGTTTAAGAACTCAGATGACTTTGAGGAACAAAAGCAAAAAAGAATTTTGCTGTGCCCTGTATGCGATTCTTCTCAGGTTACAAAGAAGCTAGCGGCGCCTAAGCTTACACGTAAGAGCAATCGCCAAGTCTCAAGTACTGCATTGGCTAAACCTAAAGAAGCAGAGACAATATCAACGCCCAAACTGTCTCCTGAAGAGTACCAACAATTTCAAAGCGCGCTTAAGAAAGTGCATGAGCATATTGATAGTCAATTTACTGATGTAGGGAATAAATTTGCTGATGAAGCTTTAAGCATGCATCGTGGTGAAAAAGAGGCTAAAAATATCAGAGGAACGGCGACCTCAGAACAAGTTAAAGAACTGGCGGAAGAGGGAATTTCAACTGTACCAATACCGCCAAAGCCAGTCGATAAGAGCAAGCTAAATTAAAAGCAAGTTCCATACTCGTTGTACAACTTAGCCTAGTTTACGACCTGTCTTCAAATAGTGAACCCAATCTAGTCTATTTCTTTTTCTACACTCTTCAACAGCTGACTCGACGTCGTAAGGAACTTTAATGTTGTCTACTAGCCAACCATTGTCTAGCTTTTCAATGATTGAATATGATGCGTGATAACTGAAGTTTTGCATGGAGTGAGGCACGGGCTCCTCATCCATATATGATTGCAAGCCAACACTTCCTGGGTTCACGATTGTCTGGCCGTTGCTCAGTTTTACAGTTCTGGCTAGATGAGTATGGCCACAGCATACCAGCGACGAATTTTGTCCAGCTAGAAGGTCTATGATTACTCTATCGTCTCGTAACACTGGGTTGCCAGAAGAAACGTCTTCTAGCAAATAAATAAGGTCACTTTCAGGCGCTCCGTGACAAAGGTAGATATCCTCATTGAGCTGATGATCAAACGGTAAAGACTTCATCCAATTAATTGGCTCATTGCCTAAATCATCTAAGATAAATTGCATCGTAGGGTTCTGCGCTATCTCTTCTGCTGTCGATTCGTATATTTGGCGATCTTGGTTGCCACTTATGGTGATAAAGTTATTTTCCATCAATAGTTTATAAGTAGCCTTAGGCGCGATAGGACCATATAAAATATCACCTAGATTAGCCATAACACTAACGTCTCTGGCCTTTGCATTTTCGATGACGGCCTCGAGAGCAAATACGTTGCTATGAATGTCTGAGAGTAGTGCTAACTTCATTCTGTTTTTCGATTTTTAAAAGTTTTATAAAGGGGCTGCAAGCGAGCGATTTGTATTGTTGCCTTCGCTTGAGCTCGCAGAATCTAGCAGAGCTATCAATCGATCAAGTTACAAGGTCACTTGCTTGAGCGCAGCGGGCAGTTTGCTTATTAGTCCTTTTTGCCGATTAACGCTATTGCAAAGTTGATGTTGTGACCAAATGCCGAAAGTTTAATACATCATCGCGAAACTAATCACAGTTATGAAAGTTCACCTGTGGTGAGCTTTCATAACTGTGATTAGTTTCATCTATGCACTAGTCTTTTTGCGCGCCATCACTGAAAGCGCGCTTCAAGCAAGCTTAAGGCGCGTATATCAACTCTCCCTAAACTTACAAACCTTGTCGAATCAAACCAACAACAACGCCTTCTATCGCGAAGCTTTGAGTTTGTAAATCCACTTCAATAGGGGAGTAGTCATCATTCTCGGCTATCAGAGATACTGATGCGCCATGGCGTTGATATCGCTTTACCGTAACTTCGTCATCAATTCGTGCGACAACTATTTCGTTATCGCGAGCGGTGTCGGCTTTGCGAATGGCTAGTAGGTCTTGCTCGAATATGCCAATGTTGATCATACTGTCACCACGAACCTTAAGTAAAAAGTCGGCTTTTTCTGAGAATAGGCTTTGATCAACACTAACCATTTTCTGTACGTGTTGAGACGCGAAAATCGGCGCGCCCGCAGCAACATCACCGATAACAGCCATGCCGTTTGCATCGCCGAGTTCAGGGGAGTCGTTTTCAAAGTTAGAGAGTGCGCGAGCAGCTTCGGTTATAAAAATGCCGCGAGATGTGCCCGAACGAAGCTCAATGTGGCCTTTTTTGTCTAAGGCTTTTAGATGGTCTTCTGCTGCGTTAGCTGACTTGAAACCAAAGTGTTCGGCGATTTCTACCCGGGTCGGTGGCGCGCTATTGGCGACCATACATTCGAGAATAAAATCAAAGATTTGTTGTTGACGCTTAGTAAGCGGCTTTAGCTCTATATCGTTCATATGCCGAGATTAACAAAACACTGTTTTAATATCCAGTGTTTTGTTCGGCAAAACCACAATTTCCTTGAGCACCTGCTTTTTATTTTCGATCTGTTGCAGTTCAGATCTTTGAGTAGCCGGCTATTTTTAGACTAAACCGACTGCTAAAACTAAGTGCGGTTACGGTAAGTAATACGGCCTTTAGTTAAATCGTAAGGCGTGAGTTCAACTGTCACTCGGTCGCCACGCAGAATACGGATGTAGTTCTTGCGCATTTTGCCAGAGATGTGAGCATGTACAACATGCCCGTTTTCCAACTCGACTTTAAATTCTGTGTTCGGAAGCGCGTCGATGACGGTGCCTTCCATTTCAATTTGATCTTCTTTTGCCACGTTATGTATTTAGCTCTATTAGGTAACTCTATTGGATTTCTTCTTATTATTTGCAGCATATGCTTACTGCTAAGCTATACACCGTAAAAATCGGGGCTATCATGCCCCAAGTGTGCTTATAAATAAAGCCTTTACTGGGTATTTCAAGCGCTTTGTCTGCTAATAGAATCAGAGTTCTAAATCTTGCCATTTACGCTGAATAAAGCCTTCTAGCGGTTTGAATTTACGTTTGTAGTCCATTTTTTGCGAACCGTCTATCCAATAGCCTAGGTAGACATGCGGAATCTTGTGCATTTTAGCGAGTTTGACGGCATACAAAATGGCGTAGGTTCCGATGCTTCGATCACTGTAATCCGGGTCAAAAAATGTGTAGACCGCGGATAAACCACCATCGAACTGATCGAGAACGCTAATACCAACGAGCTTGCCTTCTAGTCTAAAACACAAGAAACGTGAGGCCGAGTAGTTCGACTGTATAAAACTATTGTACTTTGACGCATCTTCATCACACATGCTGCTTTCAGCATGTCTATGCCGTTGATACCGATAATACATGTCGAAGTGTTCTTGATTGAATTCAACTTCTTCGATCGATGCTCGCAGGTCAGCGTTTTTGTTCCAAACTCGTCGTTGGCTGCGCGATGCCTTGAAACGCTTAGTTGGAATTCGCACCGACACACAGGCATTACAAGTAGGGCACTTTGGCGCATAAAGCATTTCTCCACTGCGACGAAAGCCTTGCTTCGACAGCATTGAGAATAAATTTCGGTCTACCTGGTGATCTGGGTCGACCAATATTGATGCACTTTTTAAACCATCAAGGTACGGGCAGTCATCGATGACCGTTTCAAATAGCCTTATTGGGTTGTGCGCGGTACTCATAGATTATTTATAACACTGTTGGCGCAATATCGCTCGAACTGGTCGGCAAAATTTAATTTCGCTTGGTTAATGTCGGCGTCTTTTATAGCATCAAGAAACGCATCTCTTGAAATTTCAACTGCGCCTAAGCTTAACAGGTGATCGCTCGCTACTTGGCAGTCGATTAGAGTAAACCCCTGCGCCGTAAGTGCATTACATAAACTCACTAAAGCGACTTTAGAGGCATCACTAACGCGGCTGAACATGCTTTCGCCAAAGAACGCTGAACCTAAAGCCAGGCCATACAGTCCGCCGACTAATTCATCGTTTTGCCACACTTCGATAGAATGAGCATAACCAAGCTTGTGGAGTTCATTGTAGGCGGCATTCATTTCTTTTGTAATCCACGTAGCTTCTAGATCATTGTCGGCTGTCGGTGCTTGACCTCGTAAGGCGCATGCACTGATTACCTCGTTGAAAGAACGATTACAGCTGACAGTCATGTTTGCATTGCGCAGCGTTCGTTTTAAGCTTCGGCTTACCTTTACCTCATTTGGATATAGCACCATGCGTGGATCTGGCGACCACCAAAGTATTGGTTGACCTTCGCTATACCAAGGGAATATGCCTTGAACATAGGCCGATACCAATGTGTCAACTTCTAAGTCGCCGCCCATTGCGAGCAGACCGTCTTCATTAGCATTGCTAAGGTCTGGGAATTTGAAGTAGTTGATGGTATTGCTCACGGCTTTTTGTTCGCTAAGGGCTTTTGTTCGCTAAGGGCTTTTGTTTGCTTATGGCTAATGTTCGCACAAGGCTATGATTGTCCCAGCGCTATTACTAGCTCAGAATTATTATAACTCAGCCTTAAATGGAGAATGGTTTTGCATATGCTGTTTGTAACCTTCTATATGCTTTTGCTCTGAAACCAAGAAATTATCGATGGCGTCTCTAAACCCTGGATGGGCTATCCAATGTGAGGAGTAAGTCGTGCTTGGCTCTAGGCCTCGAGCTAATTTGTGCTCTCCTTGAGCTCCGGCTTCGAAGCGCGTAAAGCCATTGCTAATACACCAGTCTATCGCTTGGTAGTAACAGGTTTCGAAGTGCACACTATGAAAATTATCCAAGGCCCCCCAATAGCGACCATAAAGTGTGTCATTGCTTTTAAAGTAAAGCCCACCGGCTATAACTTGACCTTCAAAGCTGGCAAATAGAAACAGTGTTTGTTGATTAAATTTGCTGGCCAAATGATTGAAGAACTCTTTGTTAAGATACGATTGTGCGCCGTAATAGCGAATGGTTCTAGAGTAGAAACGATACATCGTATCAACCGCTTCTTGATCGAGTTGATCGCCACTTAGCCACTGGTAGCTAATGCCGGTTTCACGCACTCTGCGGCGCTCGCGTTTTATGTTCTTGCGCTTCTTGGAACTCAGTAGGCTTAAGAAGTCATCAAAACTTTTGTAGTTTTTGTTCTGCCAATGAAATTGAGAGCTATGACGTGTAAGGCAATCTAGTTTTTGCAGAGCTTGTGCTTGTTGTTGCTCAACAAATAAACTATGAAAGCTTGAGAGGTTTCGTTGTTCGCAAAGTTCGATGGCTGTATTAATAAGTATTCGCTCTAGCTCAGTTCGATCTTTCTTAGTGCTAACGAGCAAACGTTCGCCCGTCGCTGGTGTAAACGGAACAGCATTAGAGAGCTTAGGATAATACTCCAAGCCATGTCGATGATGGGCGTCAGCCCATGACCAATCAAAAATATACTCGCCATAAGAATGCCCTTTTATATAGCAGGGCATAGCGGCGATTAGTTCTGCTCGAGTTGAATCTTGATAGACGGCGATATGTGCGCTCTCCCAACCAGTGTCACTACAAACACAGGCGCATTTCTCTAGCCCATTTAAGAACTCATGGCGCATGAATGGATTATTGCTTGGAAGCAAGGCGTTCCATTGCGCAGCATCAAATCTGGCCATGCTCTCGTGAACAACAATATCCATAAAATTCGTTACGCTATATACTCTTGAGTGATGTGACCAAATAATTAACGCGGCCAGAGCGGCGCTTTAACCTGTTAGAAGATACCTTATGAGTAGTGAAATTAATATTGGCTTGGCTCAAATCAACGTCGTTGTTGGCGGCATTGAAAACAACGTCGACCGTATCATTGAATTCGCCGAAAAAGCACGTGAGCAACAGTGCGATTTATTAGTCTGTGCTGAACTGGTGTTAACCGGTTATCCACCTGAAGACCTACTTATGCGCCCCGGCTTTAATAGCCGAGTAGAACAACAGCTGCAACGCTTGTGTGAAACAGTATCGGGCATAGATTTAATCGTTGGCTATCCAAAGAAAACCGAACAAGGTTTGTTCAATATGGGAGCCTTGATTAGCAATGGAGAAGTCGTGTATGAGTACGCAAAAATGGACTTACCCAATTATAGCGTGTTCGACGAAAAACGTTATTTCGTTGCCGGTGACGAGTACTGCGTATTCGATTATAAAGGCGTCAAGCTTGGGCTGACCGTGTGCGAAGATATTTGGCATAACGGCCCTGTTGAAGGCGCTGTAGAACAGGGTGCCGAAGTGATTATTAATATCAATGGCTCGCCGTATCACAGCAAAAAGATTGAAGAGCGCAATCAAGTTGTCTGCGACAAAGCCAAAAAGGTTGGTGCACCGGTGGTGTATGTCAACCAAGTTGGAGGTCAAGACGAGTTGGTGTTTGATGGCGCTTCATTCGCTTGCGACTCTAATGGCAAGGTCGTACACCAAATGGTCAGCTTTGAAGAAAGCTTAAGCACGGTCTCATTGAGTAAAGCAGATGGGAAAGTAAATATTAGAGGCAGTGAGATGGTCGCCGAGCAAGCTCCGCTCGAGAGTATCTATAATGCCTTAGTTTTGGGAGTAGGCGACTACGTTCGTAAAAATGGCTTCAAAAAAGTAGTGATCGGTTTGTCTGGCGGCATCGATTCAGCGCTCACCACAACCATCGCGGTTGATGCGCTTGGCCCGGAAAATGTAGATGTAATTATGATGCCGTTTCGCTATACATCAGATATATCCAAACATGATGCGCATGAAGAGGCCGAGGCGCTCGGGATTAACTATCACGTGGTTTCAATTGAGCCAATGTACGATGCCTTCCTTGAACAATTGTCGCCGCTTTTTGGCGACCGGCCTGAGGACACCACTGAAGAGAATATTCAGGCACGCTGTCGTGGCTTAAGCCTCATGGCATTCTCTAACAAAACTGGCGCCATGGTGCTAACCACTGGCAACAAAAGTGAGATGTCGGTTGGTTATGCCACTCTTTATGGCGACATGGTTGGTGGCTACAATGCGATTAAAGACGTGCCAAAGGTGTTGGTGTATGAGCTTGCTAAGTATCGCAATACCATTTCTCAAGTGATTCCTGAGCGTGTAATCACGCGTGAGCCGTCAGCTGAATTACGTCCTGATCAAATCGATTCTGACAGCCTACCTCCATACGAAATCTTAGACCCAATTCTCGAGCTTTACGTAGAGGATGATTGCCCGCCAGCTGAGATTGTTGCCAAGGGTTATGCCAAAGAATACGTGTCTCAGGTAATCCGCATGGTGGACCGCAATGAGTATAAGCGGCGTCAGGCAGCACCAGGTGTACGCATTACTAAGCGCGCATTCGGTCGCGATCGACGTTACCCAATTACCTCAGGTTTTCGACCTAAAGTAGAGTGGTAGCAGGGCTTAGTATTCATCCTACCTGTTGCGTTATCGATTATTGTTTGCCTTTTAATGAGACAGATATTGCGCTTTGAGCTGTTTTTACCCTTCAGTGCGTAATATTTGTCGCATAGTGCGGCTTGATTTCTTCTTTATTTTGCGTAATATATTACACATAAAGGGCTTTTTATGGCCTTTAGGTGTAATATATGACTCATTATTTAAATTTATCTTCGGCATCATCAGAGCGCTTGCTGGCGTTTATCGGCGAACAATTAGAGCAGCTGCGCTTGACGCAAAATATTAGTCAAGCTAAAGCGGCATCTGAAGCAGGGGTCTCTCGTAGAACCATCACTAGAATGGAAGTTGGAGAGGCCGTATCGCTTGATACCTTCGTTCGTGTGCTTAAGGTCTACGGAGCAGTAGATCGTTTAGCCATGCTGTTTCCCGACCAAAGCGTGCGCCCGCTAGACCGTATGAAACTTTCGGGTAGACAGCGTCAACGAGCGAGTTCAGTCAAAGAGCCTGACGCCGAGGTGTGGTCGTGGGGCGATGAAGTCGATGAGAGCTAAGGAATAATGACCGACGCTAATGTCATGTTATGGGGGCGCAGAATCGGCGCCGTTTCGTGGGTACCTGAGCGCGATCTCGGAGTATTTCAATATGACCCTAAGTTTGTCACAAGCGGTATTCAAGTCTCGCCGCTAACAATGCCTTTAAGAGAGCGGCCTTATGAATTTCCTGCCTTGGCGCGAGAAACCTTTAGCGGCTTGCCAGGTTTACTTGCCGATTCACTGCCCGATAAATTCGGTAACGCATTAATTGACGCATGGCTGGCGCGCGCGGGCCGCCGTCCAGAGTCATTTAACCCGGTCGAACGCTTGTGCTACTTAGGTCAACGTGGCATGGGCGCGCTGGAGTTTGAGCCGCTTATTCACCCCCAAGCGAAGCGTAATGAGTCCCTAGATGTAGCTGAGCTGGTTAAGTTGGCCAATGCTGTTTTAAATCAGCGTGAGCAACTTGGCGGTCAGCTAAATGGTGAAAACGATCAACAACAAATTGAAGATATTATTCGTGTCGGCACCTCAGCTGGTGGTGCGCGCGCTAAAGCAATTCTCGCTTGGAACCCCGTAAGCGGGGAGTTTCGTTCTGGTCAAGTTAAGCAATCAGAAGGCTTCACTAATTGGCTTATAAAGTTTGATGGCATTAGTGGCAATAGAGACAAAGAATTGGCCGATCCACAAGGTTATGGGCAAATTGAATATGCCTATTATCTAATGGCGCTTGAAGCCGGAATTCAAATGAGCGAGTGTCGCTTGCATCAAGAAGGCGGGCGCTCGCATTTTATGACTAAGCGTTTTGATCGCAGCGACAGCGGGCATAAACGGCATATGCAATCTTTAGGCGCGATGATGCATTTTGATTTTAACCAAGCCGGTGCCTATTCTTACGAGCAAGCACTCATGGTAATTGCCCAACTGGGTTTGAATAGACAAGCTCGCGAGCAGCAATTTAAACGTGCGGTTTTCAATGTGTTGGCGCGCAATCAAGACGACCACGTAAAGAACATCGCTTATCTAATGGATAAAGCCGGCCAGTGGCAATTAGCTCCAGCTTACGACATGGTGTATTCCTACAACCCAAGCGGCGCATGGACCGGCCAGCATCAAATGAGCATTAATGGTAAGCGCGACAAGTTCTTGCTTGATGATCTGTTAGCCTTAGCTTCAGTTGCCGATATTAAGGCCAAACAAGCTAAGGCGATTATCGCTGAAGTGGCCAATGCAGTTGCTCAATGGCAAGGCTTTGCCGAACTAGCCGGTGTGAATCAACAAACTGCTGACAGTATTCGAAACGCTCATCGAAGCTTTGATGGCGTGAGTATTTAAGAGCTCACAATTGAGCACTGACGTCGCCAATAATAAAGACAAAAAACGAAAGACCGAGTCACCATGCATAAATTACTAGCTGGCCTATGCGCCACAATACTGATTACGTTTTCGCTGACAGCTAACGCCAAGCCAGATCGTCACATCGAGTACCCAACTTACAATGCTCATGTAAATGGGGTGAGCATCGCCTATCAAGAGTTTGGGCAAGCCGAGAAGGGCACTATTTTATTAGTGATGGGCCTTGGCGCTCAAATGATTGTGTGGAGCGACGATATCGTTTTTGATCTGGTTAATGATGGTTATCGGGTGATTCGTTTTGATAATCGAGATATCGGTTGGTCTGAGAAGCTCGATCATTTACCAACTCCGGGCATTATGACGGGCATACGCTACAAGCTGGGCTTTTCATTAGGCGCGCCGTATAAGTTAGACGACATGGCTGCCGATGCACACGCTCTGCTTGAATACTTAGGCGTTGATAAAGCACACGTGGTCGGTGCTTCGATGGGCGGCATGATCGCTCAAATTATGGCGGCTAAATATCCGGAAAAAGTGTTATCGCTAACGTCAATTATGTCGACAAGTGGCGCGAAGCATCTGCCGCCTCGAGGTGTCGATATTGATTTTAATTCAAGGGGTGAAACTCGTGAAGAAATCATCGACTCTACTGTAGAGCTGGTTCGAAAGTTCGGTGGAAGTGCCGCCACCGTTGATAAAGATGTATTAAGAAAACGCATCGCTCGGGCGTATGATCGTTCGCATTACCCTGATGGCGGTGCGAGACAGCTATGGGCGATTCTTGATTCAGGTGACCGAGTCGAATTGCTTAAATCGATTAAACAACCAACGCTCGTGTTGCATGGAGATCAAGATACTCTAGTGCCCTTAGAGGGTGGCCAGCATACCGCTGAGTTAGTGAAAGGCTCTAAATTCGTCACACTCAAAGGCATGGGGCATAATTTTGATGAAGTCAATAAACCCATTATCATTCGTGAAATTTTGCAATTAGCCGCGAGTGTAAGTCAGCCCTGAGAGATTATTTAATTTGGAGGAGTTATGAAGTTGCCTGAAGGTTTTAGCACAGTCTTTCCTTATATGATTGTAAACAGCGCAACAGATTATAGTGCCTTTCTTGTTGAGGCATTTGGCGCAGTAGAGCATCTAAGATCAGTTCGGCCAGACGGTGTCATTGCAAACATTCAAATGAAAATTGGCTCTTCGATATTTATGCTCAGTCAAGCCAACAAGCAATACCCGGCGATGCAGTCGGCGTACTATATCTACGTAGAGAACGCTGACTTGGCTATGGAGCAAGCGCTAAAAGCAGGTGCAACTCTCGAAATGGAAGTAGCTGACATGCCGTATGATGATCGGCAAGGTGGGGTAAGAGACCCCTTTGGAAATATTTGGTGGATTTCTCAACGATTAGTTGATGGCCCATATAAATAGCTTAGAGCTTTATTGAGCATAAGCTGGTCTTAAGTTCTAAACAACTCAAGCAGCTTTTTTCGATCAACTAACAACAGCAAAAAGCCAAGTAGGGCCAATTGCCAAATCAGCTGTCCATTACTAATCAACCAATTGCTTACACCCGAAAGTTTGCCAACCGTTCGCGGCGCAGCAAAGCCAAACCATCGGTCGGGGTTGTTATCAATAGCAATAATTCTAAACGCGTTTTCAGGCGTGGGCACAAACACTTCTTGCCAGCCTTCAATGCTGTCTCGGCCCACTTTGGCGGGGATAATATCGGTGCGCTCTTCGGTTTTTAAATCAACCAATTGCAGCGTCATATCAGGGAAGCCTAAATGGCCCGTCACGGGGATCATTAAGCTCTGGCGATTGGTGGCAAAAATTTGACTTATATAAGTGCCATCGGCTGAGCTGGCTCCATTACCGTCTTTATGGTTGCGGTCATACGAACCCATCACATCTTCATAACGATACTTGTAGGCCTCGCCAGTGCTGCGTGTAACCCCATTAACAGTAAACGCGGTAGACACATCTTCACGCACTAATGGCTCAGGAGTTTGCAGTTGATACACCATGATGTCTTCTTGAGTCACTTTATCAACAAAGCTCATCAAGCCAAGATTACTAGGGTAGGGTACATCACGAGGCTTAAGGTCGATAACAGCTTGGCGGTCGCCGGTGTACAAGTAATCAATAACCACTTTCTCGTGTTTTGGCTTCTCAGTAACAAGTCGTTTAGCCGTGTTGTTAGTAAAATTCAATTGGTAAATTGCGCCCACAATAAACATCGTTGACCAAGCTACTGCGAGTGCTTTATACGCCTTGCCGCCAATGCGGTATTTCGGTTTCGCTAAAATCAATAAACTTAAAAAGCTCGCCAAGGTATAAATCTGCAAAAATTC
>CAKZRZ010000071.1 GCA_937918955.1 uncultured Arenicella sp. | reverse complement strand
TGGCGGACTCATCTAACCGCCTGAAACTGGCGGTAATATGCCGACTTCAACGTTATCGATCAGCGGCGCGTCCCAGCCTGCGTATTTGTGATCAACCGACACCATTGCCGTTTGATCACTCAGCGCGTCAATTAAAGGCTTCGGCACATGCGGTTCGAGCCCCTGCAGCAAGTCACGTACATGCGTCATCTCACCAAGTGGCACTTCTAGTTGACTGACCCCCGCCAGATCTCGTAGATGGGCAAAAAACAAAACTTTAATCATCGCGTTTCCAGTCTCCAGATTTGCCGCCTCGCTTCTCGAGCAATTTAGTTGCCTCGATAACAATACCTTTGTCGAGCGCTTTGCACATATCGTATATTGTTAATGCTGCTATCGAAGCAGCCGTTAACGCCTCCATTTCAACCCCGGTTTTGCCAGTGGTGGTGCAACTGGTTTGAATCAACAAGCCCTGCTTGCCGGCTTCGCTAAACTCTTGAATATCTACCGTCGCTTTAGACAACGGTAGAGGATGACAAAGAGGAATTAAATCAGAACATTTCTTCGCGCCTTGAATACCTGCTATTCGAGCAGTCGCTAACAAATCTCCTTTCGCAATACTTTGTTCGCGAATCTTCGTAAGTACATCATCGTTTAAGATCACCCGAGATTGAGCAATTGCAAGCCGAGAGGTGCTTGGCTTGTTCGATACATCCACCATATTGGCTTCGCCAGACTGATTAAGATGTGTAAAATTTTGTTCCTGATTTTTCATATATAGATGCTACTCAAAACTCTCTATAGACACAATAAAAGGAGTAACTTGCTGCGATTTATTCAAAACTCAAACAAATTTCTCGCGCGCATCAAAAAGTTATAAGGACTCACATTTTTAAAATTTTTACTTATAACCAAAAGACTGCTTAATAGCGAAAATTATTCTAATAATTTCAGGCACTTTTGTTTACAAAGCCCTTCTTGCGCTATAACCTTTGCGCCAACTTTGGTGAACTTATATAAGACCACCATTTTGATGAAATATTAGGCAAAACACAGCACGCAAAGAGAATAATCATGGCAGCAAATATTCGCGAAGAAGAAGTACTAACCGTTCACCATTGGAACGACACCTTATTCAGTTTCACTACTACTCGTGACCCGGGTTTTCGTTTTGAAAACGGCCAATTCATCATGATTGGCATGGAAATCAATGGCAAGCCATTGATGCGTGCCTACAGCATTGCCAGCGCGAACTATGAAGAGCACATGGAGTTCTTTAGCATCAAGGTGCAGGATGGCCCTCTTACTCAGCATTTACAAAAAATCCAACCAGGCGACAAGCTCTTAGTCAGCAAAAAACCTACTGGCACTTTGTTGGTCGATGCACTAAAACCCGCTAAGCATTTGTATTTGCTAGCAACTGGAACTGGCTTAGCGCCATTCATGAGCGTAATCAAAGACCCAGAAGTCTACGAGCGATTTGATAAAGTAATTTTGACTCATGGCGTACGCGAAGTATCTGAATTAGCATACCAAGACGTTATCAAGGAACTCCCTGAAAACGAATTCTTTGGCGAAATGGTAAAAGGTAAACTATTGTACTACCCAACCGTTACCCGTGAAGATTTCCATACCAAAGGCCGCTTAACCGATGCACTGACCTCAGGCAAGCTTGCTGAGTCGCTTGGCTTGCCACCGATCAATGTAGAAGATGACCGTTTTATGTTATGCGGCAGCCCGTCAATGTTGAAAGATTTTTGCGAAATTCTAGACGAACGCGGCTTCAAAGAAACCATTCGCGGCGATGTCGCTGAGTACGTTATTGAACGCGCATTTGTTGAAAGCTAGACCAACGGTGTATTAGATTAAAAAAGGGCGTATGACCATCTCGGTCATACGCCCTTTTTATTTGAATGGTCTTTCTTCGGCAACTGCGAACCTTTTAAGCTCCAGGTGTCGATGCCACTGCCATCTCAGAAAGCTTCTTTTTAAGCCCTACCTCACGACGTGTCAGCTCAATTCGTTTCTGCGCGATTTCAATTCGCTGCTCTTCAATCAGCATTTGTTCAGCAAGTAAGTCCTTTCTGCTATCAGCTTTTGGCTCTGAAGCAGCTTCTACTTTCGAGTCATTCTTTTTTGCCACTAAAGAAGGAGCCTCAGCTTTGCCACTTACTATGGCGTCAAATTCACTCGCGTTAAGTTTACATAGCTGTCTTGCCGCACTAATTTTAGAGTTTGAGCACAAGCTAGGGATATCAGTAGAACACCATGGGCCGTTGCTCGATACTTGCTTTCTCATCACACGCTGTTTTTTCTGAATTCGACAACGAACAGCTACCTCATGAACACGAATATTTTCACCAACAAACACGCGTTCTAGGGATATCTTTTGCACCCAAGCATCAGCACTTTGGGCATACAAAGCTAAAAGCAATACTGTAGAAAACAAAGACAGATTTGTAATTTTTTTCATGGTTCAACCCTTAATTTATTCTGCTGCGGCTTTGATATTACCAAAATAAAACAAAAATGTAAGTAAATTACAACAAATAAAAATAATGAAATTAAATTAGATTTGCTTGAAACCATTCAGTCATTACATAGCGCCCATAAAAAAGCCCACGCTCGATTTCTCAAGCGCGGGCTCATGCTGTTTTCAGGCTAAACCCGTTAGCCAAACTTAAGTAGCTAAGTTATATAAACGCGAAATTCTCTGGCGCAATCTCCATCATGCTTTCCATACCATTTTTGATGGCTGCTTCATGCGCCAAAGTACGAGGCATGATGCGTTGGAAATAGAAGTCTGCAGTAGCAATTTTGGTTTTGTAGAACTCGGGCTCAGATGCGCCATTGCTCAACGCCTTTTCAGACGCAACCGCTGCTTCGGCCCAGAAATAAGCAACAGTGACGTAACCAGCAAACATTAAGTAGTCAACCGCCGCTGCGTTCACTTCGTCAGTATTGCGCATGGCAGACATACCGATTGAACGAGTCAATGACTCCCAAGCACCGACATAACCTTTAAGTTGTTTGGCGAACTTGTTGCGTTTGTTTTCTTTGATGAACTTCTCAACTTTAGTGATCATCGGCTTAAGCACTTTGCCGCGTGTGCCCAAGATTTTACGACCCAATAGATCTAAGCCTTGGATACCCGTTGTGCCTTCATAAAGCTGTGAGATACGAGCATCGCGAACTTCTTGCTCCATGCCCCATTCTTTAATAAAACCGTGGCCGCCTAATACTTGGATACCGTAGTTAGTTGTTTCCATCGAAGTTTCAGACAAGAAACCTTTAGCGATTGGCGTTAGTACCGCCAACAT
>CAKZRZ010000070.1 GCA_937918955.1 uncultured Arenicella sp. | reverse complement strand
GTGATTTTTACAAAGCTCACTTATTGCTCAAGGAATACGATAATGTGGTCAACCTTCATCGTTTTCCCTTCTTACATCACGGTGATACTTTGGCTAAGCGCCAAGCGGTTCATTCTGCATTTTCTGAATTAGGCTATGAGCTTGGCTATGTCACAGTCGATAACTACGATTGGTATATCAACTCGAAAGCTCGCAATGCATACAAGCAAGGCCGTTCGCTTGATATTGATCAGCTGAGGAAACTTTATCTAAACACACTCTGGCATGCGATGGAATTTTATGATGGTATTGCTAAAAAGAGCCTAGGTCGATCACCGAAACACGTGCTGCTATTGCATGAGAACGAGCTAGCCGCATTATTTTTAGGAGACCTAATTTCGATGTTGCGAGACAAAGGCTGGAAGATAGTTTCACCTGCCGAGGCTTACACCGATTCAATTGCATTGATAGAAGAACCAGAGAAGCTTAGCTTTAACAACCAGGGCCGCGTCGCTGCAATTGCGCGTTCTCAAGGTTTTGAGCTTAGTGAACTGGTGTCAGAGGCCGAGGATGAGCATTTTCTCGATCAGAAAATTATCGAGTATGGGGCTATCAAAAACCTCGAGTAATAAGATGGTATCGAGCATTTTACGCGTCGTTTAAAATCCTCTATTCTCCGCTACTTCAGAAACATACTATTTAAATTCATGCCCGAACTAAAATCTGCCTACGCCATCGCTGCCGCTGAACAAATGTCATTGGTTGGCGTATTCTTGGGTGGCGTATCAGTGACGATATTGGTCACTATCGTAGTGTTTTCATCGTCGAGTAAGTCGGTAAATTGGATTGTTGGCAGCTCAGCATTAGCGGCCTGCAGTTTGCTGATTTCGGTAATCGCCTCTTTAAGGTTGGTCGTGGCATTACACCCTGATTTACCTGAAGTTTTTGTTGCTAGCTCGTCTCAAATCTGGGTGTTGTGGAACACCATGATTACGGGCTATGGCATAGGTGTCATGAGCTTGATCACCAGTATTGGTTTATCTGGATGGCTAAAGTCACCAAAGACCGGTTGGCTAACGTCTGCGATTGCAGGTATGACAATGGCTTTCTTTGTTTTCACCAGCATTTTCAGCTAGATAAAATCGAATGTCCCTTTTAGCTGTTTCACGAACGCTGTTTTACGCTTGTTCTCAGGCTTTGCATAGACCTTGCTTATCATAGTTTTGAGCTTTACTCGGTCACTGTCTTTAACTTTAGAGTAGAGCTTATGTAAAAACCAGATCGCTCTATCATTGGTCTCATTGCTGTTTAAGTTGACCAAGTTATTCACTGCTCTTTCGGCTAGCGCGCAGGTTTTATCGCTTTGCTTAGGCGCGGCGTTAACAATAGCCATCAGTGAGCTTGGGTGCACCTTGTGCTGGCTAGCTAATGCGATTGCATCATCGACGATGTTGTGGCCAAGGTAGACTGCGATTAAGTTTTCAACCCGCTGGCGATTACGTGGTGTGTCTTGCCGAGGCTCAATTTTCGAGCTTAGGTAACGAATGCCATCTTGTAAGTAGGCTCGTTCTTGATGGATTTTCTCAGCCGTCTCATACACCTCTTTCAATGAGCTAGGATCTTCGCTTTCTTCAAAGCGTGCCCATTGAGCTTTGAGTGCTTGATCGTAGTTGCTTTGTGCCAACCAAAGCTCAATTTGATGGGTTTCAATCGCGGTAACATCATGACTGCGCAGCGTTTGAACTTGGCTTGCGTATTCCAACCATTTTTGTGCCTCATCTAGTCGTTTATAACGAATGCACTTCTCAACAAGTTTTAAACATCGGTCTGTATCGACCGCACCCTTGGCGAGTATCTCAAGTTCACGATCGGTGTTGTTTACCAAGCGTGCATCTTCGAGCAATAAGCTTTCGAGTTGTGAATATAAACCGTGTTGGTCGTTAGATTGCGCACTGGGTGGTGGCATTTTTGACCATGCTTTTGAGATCGTCTCAAGAATGTCTTCGCTTTCTTTATTGCTGATTAAATCGAGCACACCATTAGGCAGCTTAAGAATTTCATAGCTATATTTTTCATCGAGTATAAGCTCGCTTAAAAGTTTTACTCGCTCATTTTTTTGCCATTCTTCAGAGCTCAAAATCTGATGAAACCAGTTATTCAGCTGAGTCTGCAATTCGCTGCGATGTTCGGCTCGATCGTCGATATTCTGTAGCGACTTCTCTAAGCGTTCGATTGCATAAACGACCAATTTAATCGCACTGTGGGCGTCCAACGCTAAAATCGCTTGCTCCAGAGTCTTTAGCGAAAGTTGAGCTTCGGAAAAATAGTTGGCCACCTCTTGAGGGCGCCATAGACCAGAAGGCTTAAAAGGTATTGCTTGAGTAATTCGCTTGCGCAAATCCTTACTGGATAAGTTGCCGCCTGCGATTTCCGCGCGAAGCTGCCAGTGGTCGAGTAAATTTTGATCAGCCTTAATTAGTGTGCTTAACTCATCGACTAATTGTGGCTTGGTAAAGGTATTGAGATATAGATCGATGGTGTCAACTGCACCTGCATCGGCCATCTCAAGGTTGGTTTGGGTTTGATAGTAATAAGCGAGGCCGACCGCAGCACAATGTTTGCAAAAATCAAAATTATCAGAGGCCGGGCAAGTGCATGAACCATCGAATACCTTAGCTGTATGATTTAATGTAACTAGGTAGTGGCCACCACCGCCATCAACCTGTGCGGTAATGATGGAGTTATTGATATCCAGTGGCGCGACACGACCGTCGTTGTAATACGCTAAGCCACGCTCATACGCAGCCTCGCCTGCCAGTGTTTTAATAACGGATTCTGACAGGCTTTTCATTGCTTATTTATTTCGATGTAGATTGATGAGGTCGCGAGATTCGAGTGCAACCTTTCGTGCTGCCATCGCAAAGTTCGTATCGCTGCTCGCATAGATAACACCACGTGAGCTGTTAATCATCAAGCCTTTACCATTGTTCGTTTGGCCCGCTTTAACCAACGCTTCAACATCACCGCCTTGTGCGCCAACACCGGGTACCAAGAACGGTATTTCGCCTGAAATCTCTCTAAGCCTAGCCATTTGCTGAGGCCATGTGGCACCAACTACTAAGCAACAATTGTTGTTGCTGTTCCAGCTTTTTGTGATCATGCTCGCAACTTTTTCATAGATCGGTTGGCCATCAACCTCAAGATCTTGAATGTCGCCAGCACCGGGGTTTGAGGTGCGACAGAGTAAAATCGTGCCTTTGTCAGCACGATCAAGAAACGGTTGAGCAGAGTCTTGCCCCATGTAGGGGTTTACGGTTACGGCATCAGCTTGATAGCGATCAAAAGCCTCTACAGCGTACATTTCAGCGGTGCTGCCAATATCGCCACGTTTGGAATCCAAAATGATTGGAATATGCGGATAGGTCTCTCGAATGTAGTTTAAAGTTTTCTCAAGCTGGTCTTCGGCTTGTAAGCCCGCGAAATAGGCAATTTGCGGCTTATAGGCGCATACCAAGTCATGCGTTGCATCGACAATTGCTTTGCAAAATTCAAAAATTGGCTCAGGTAGCGTTTTTAAATGCTCTGGTATTTTTTGCCAGTTTGGGTCAAGGCCAACACACAGCAATGAATCACTGCTCGCCCACGCATTTTCTAATTTTTGGATAAAGTTCATGAGCGAGATTTTACCTTAAGCGTCGGGGTTTTTGCGTAATAAAATTCTACAAGTTTGACCCTGATTTATTTGTACTGTGAGTAAAGAGCCGGAATTTTCCAGTCAGAAAAGGCTGGGAGTAGAGCTTTTAATCTTACCGCCCAAAAGATTGAAATCATGCAGAAAAGTATCGCCCAGGGCCATTCGCTATGAAAATCTGCCATGCTATAGCGGGGTGCTTGAGGATCCACTATTTCATAGAGAAGCTCTAATAACCATATACTACCGTTATAAAGCGAATGACACAGTATGGGTAATACTATGCTGCCTGATCGAATAGTTAGTAAGCACATTAGCATTGCAAAAATAAATGCGCCGAAAGGGTCCGTGTGGAGTGACGCAAAGATTGCTGAACTAAGAAGTATTGCTACTGCACTATTGTACTTTGAGCCCCAGCGTTGCAGTAACACTCCTCTAAATATGACTTCTTCGGTGATCGGTGCGAGCACACTTAGACAAATGAGCGACAAAAAATTGGGCCAGAATGTTAGCTCTCCATCTACTCGATGAATAATGTCGGGTAATTCAATTAACCAAAAATGAACGAACTCAGGGGTTAATAGTGAAAGTGGATAGAAGCAAAGATAGACCAAAGCGGCTGAAGCAAAATAAGTAAAAGCGGTCACTTCGACGCCGGGTACTAAAAGCAGAGTTTTAAATGGCCTAAAAAACGGGCTCGCTGAGGTTCGTGTTATTAGAAAGCAAAACGCCAGTACAACGAGAATACGTGCTGCGTTATAAAAGCGGTATGAGAATTCGAAAAAATATTCCGGTATAAGGTAAGACTCATCGCTATAAAGTAATTCTGGAAAGAATTTGTCAGCCAGATAAAGATCAACCATTAACTGACTAGGATCATATATTTGTGGCACAAACCAAAGTAATAAGAACCAGCGAGCCTGAATCGGAAATTGACGTAGTTCAGTCATTACGCTTATCTTGAAAACTTGGTCGATAGAATAATCGACGACGTGGTTTTGCTAATACCTTTTATATTACCGATTTGGTCTAACACTTGATCTAAGTGCTGAGTAGACTCGGCGCTGATGACCGCTAACATTTCGTAGATGCCATTAACCGCATGTAAAGCGCGCACAGCTGAAATATCTTTGAGTGAACGCACAATGTGTGCAGATGATTTGGGGTCCGAGCTGATCATCACCTGAGCCTGAATTCGCCCGCGCTCATAGTCTTCGCTGAATTGAACTGTATAGCCAGTGATAATGCCGCGCTTTTCTAAGCGTTCTATTCGGCTGGTAACTGTGGTGCGTGACATACCTAAAAGGCGTGCAAGCTTGGCGGTGCTCTCACGAGAATTAGTGCTAAGTAAAGCGATTAATTGTTTGTCTTTACCGTCGATAATCATATTGTCTAGTCATGCCTATGATGAGGTGTTTTTAAAATCAGTAGAACAAATACTGAGGTGCAGGCTATGCTTGAGGCGGCTATACCGAGCGCAATTAATCCTAGGCTAATAAACGGTGCTACGATCGCTGTACCAATTGCGGCGAAGCCTAGAATAAACAGAATCAGCAGTGCCGCGCCACGGGAGTCATTATCGCCTGCCGCGACCACCGCTTGGTAGAAACCTGGCGGGCCGCGTAAGCCCAAGCCAAGATTGACTGGCGCAAAAAGCAACCATAGCCACCTTGGGTCACCGTTGCCGACTATGGAAAACAGTAGAATCAATAAGCAACCTAAGGCCGTTAAAGAGGAGCCGAATAAAATCATAGCCTCGCTACCAAAACGTGCTACCAGGCGGTCACTTAAGTTAGCGCTGACAATAAACAAGCTAATGCCTATTATCTGCATTATCACAAAGCTCGAGAGTTCCGAGTTCATGCTCATGGTGATAACAGTGGGCGCGCCGAATACGAACACTAATAAGCCGCCAAGTGTGCAGGCATGGCTTAAGCCTTGGCGCATAAACTCTCGATTAGCGAATAATGATAAATAGCTCTGAGCGACTTTCTCGCTGCTCGATTCGAGCGGAGTTTGTTTATTAAATAGACCGCGTCCGAAAAACAGAATGCCGATGCCAAGTGCCGTTGCTAATACTGACGTTAAATAAAAGGATGCGCGCCAGTCAGCAAAGCTGAGCAACCATGCGCCAACAATAGGCGCAAATGCGGGCGTTAATGATTCGATGCTTCCCATTGCGCCAATTGCTTTCAGGGCGCCGCGCTGGCTAAACATAGCTCGGATCATTCCAGGAGCAAACACCGCGGGCGCCGAAGAGGCAAAGCCTTGAAAGAAGCGAACCCAGATTAGATTCTCGATTGAATTAACTTGAGTAGCCAAATAGGAGAGCAAGGCATAGAGCAATAATGCAGCAATTAATAAACTGCCTTGTTTAAATCGCGCACCCAATTCGCCAAACACTAACAAGCCAATCGCTGAGCCAGCCGCAAAGGTGGCCAATACCAATTGAGCGCTTTCAAGCGTACCAATAAGGCTGTTTGGCAAACTGGGAATAGCAGGTAAGACCAAATCGATACCAGCTAGGCCAAGTACGGTGCCACAAACCAGCAATGCGAAGGTGATTTTTGCCTGATTAGCGCTACGAGTCATTGAATTAGTGGATTGGATCGAAAGCTTTCTAGTAAATTGGTCATTATGCACTAAATATTGTCATTATATTCAAAATAGGAAAGCAATATGGTCATTTAAGCTCTACAAATACATCTATAGGACAAATAAGCTTGAGTGGTTAATCACGAATATAAGATTTAGAAGAGAGTGAATCATGAAGAATGTGCTGCTATTAGGGTCGGGTAAAATCGGCGCGATTATTGCCGAATTACTGACTAGTTCTGGAGACTATCATCTGACGGTAGCCGACATGAATGAGGCTAACTTAGTGAGGCTAGGTGAACATAAAAATTTAAGCACCTTACGATTAGATGTCACTGACAAAGCGGCTCTTGATGCAGCCTTAGAAGCAAAATTTGCCGCCTTAAGTGCTTGTCCTTTCGATATCACAAAATATGTTGCTCAAGCCGCCGCCGCCGCTGGTGTACATTACTTTGACCTGACTGAAGATGTGGCCTGTACCAATTTGGTAAAAGACTTAGCGAAAGATGCTAAAGGTGCGTTGATGCCACAATGCGGACTAGCGCCCGGTTTTATCACCATCGCGGCTTATGATTTAGCCAAACAGTTTGATGAGTTGCATAATGTTCATATGCGCGTTGGTGCATTACCAAAGTACCCCTCTAATGGCCTTAAGTACAATCTTACTTGGTCTACAGATGGTTTAATTAACGAGTACTGTAATCCCTGCGAAGCCATCGTTGAAGGGGAGCTGATGCAAGTTCCACCGCTTGAAGAGCTCGAGAGCTTCTCTTTAGATGGCGTGTCATACGAGGCCTTTAATACGTCGGGCGGATTAGGCACATTATGCGATACGCTCGACGGCAAAGTGCGTAATCTTAATTATCGCACGGTGCGCTATCCAGGCCATAGAGACATCATGAAGATGCTGCTTCAAGATCTTCGTCTGATGGATAATCGCCCCTTATTAAAAGAAATTTTCGAGAACTCCTTGCCACTTACTTACCAAGATGTTGTGTTGGTTTTTATCAGTGTTAGCGGTATGAAGAATGGCCAATTGGTTCAAGAGACCTATGCCAATAAGGTATATAGCGAAACCATCAATGGCCGACTCTGGAGCGCGATTCAAATCACCACTGCCGCCGGTATCTGCGGTGTGTTGGATTTGATGGCCGAAGGTAAGTTGCCCCAACGCGGTTTCATCAAACAAGAAGATGTTTCATTTGATGACTTTATCAATAATCGTTTTGGCCAATATTATCGACGCCAACAACAGCGAGCGTCGGCAGCCTAAAAGGCTAGCGTTTGAAATGTTGCGAAGATGGATTAGTCTTCGGTTTTCGCAACAGGCATTGGCGTTACATTTACCAATGGCCAAATAAGCTGCTCCGCGGCGGTTGTCTCAGGAAGGTTTTCGACACCCATTTCTTCAGGGTAGCGTCGAGATATTTTTGCGGTGCCGAATAGTACGTCCCAAAAAAATAATAGGTTGCCAAAATTTCCTTTGTAATTTGTTATGCCGTCGCTCGCGTGCTTGCCATGGTGTGCGCTGTGAGTCGACGGTGTGGAGATGGTTCGCTCAACTATCCACATCACGGGCGATAGCCATTTAATTTTGTATAAGGGAGCGTCCCAGCGAACGTCGCTGTGGGCACCGTAAATAACCGTCATTTTTATCACGATGTAAAACGCGTATACCAATCCGCCTCCCAGGTAGATTAAAGCACCTGAGAACCATAAGCCGGGCATTAAGAAGTAATAGAAAATGTTGTTGCGGTAGACAACTCGAATAGAGAGATACTCTGCATTGTGATGAGGCCTATGCAATTTATATAGCCAAGGAACCATGTGAGAAACTCGGTGCCACCAGTATTGGCTCATATCATCAAATATTAAAAACAAACCGAATACCGCTAAAAAATGCCAGCTCTCGAGCAGGCCCGCCGACTGCGGTGCAAGGAACGATGCCAGAGTAAAGCCACCCAGTAGGACAACAGGCTGGGTCACTAGTGTAAGCATCAATGTGCCAAGGATCTCTACCGTCGCATCATCACGAGTTTGGTTTTTCTTGGTGAAGAAGTTGGTGAACATTATTTCGAGGGCAATAAATACTAAGAAGATGCAAACAACGACGATAAGTTCGGGTTTCATTTGAAAAGCCTATTCAACTCAATAACAACCTAAGCTTACCCCTGCGCATTGCGATCAAATGCTAAATATTATACATTTTGAGTGTTTTGTTGAGTTTAATTGATATAGATGCAACGCCCTTTTTAGGCTTGCTACCCCCACGGGTGGCAGAAGAACTGCTAGGCCTATCGGTATTAGTAAAGTATTCAAATGGGCAACTTATTCATACCCGCGGTGAGCTTAAGCCTGGGCTTTCAATTGTGCACTCAGGAGCGGCGCATGTAGGAGTTAACGGTATTGATGGTACTTTTGTAACGGCGGCTGCATTGGGCCAAGGAGAATGCTTTGGCGAATTCACTTTGTTTACAGATTTACCCAGAACCCATGATGTATCGTCAATCGGTGAGACACAAATTTATCAAATATCGAAGTCTAAATTTGATTCACTTTATGAACGTGAAGCAAGTATCTCGCGGGCGCTTTTAAAGACAACACTAACGCGAACTCACATCTTGCTTGAGACTTTAGATGCTCTCAGGCGCTTACCGATATTAGAGCGAACAGCGAAGACTCTTTTGACTATGTCATACACTTTAGGCCGTGCCGATAGTCTGATCATAAAGCAAATTGACCTAGCGTATTCGCTCGGAGTTACCCGAGTGTCGCTGGCTAAGGCGCTGAAGCAACTCGCCTCGATTGAACTGATTGAAATAGGGTACGGGCGAATTAACTTTCTAGACCGAGATGCGCTGGCTAGGTGGGTTCAACAACACTGTGGTATCAGCGATTAGAACCCAATAAGCTAGAACTGAGTTAAGTCTTGGCGGCGAAAGTCCATACCACTGGGGCGTTGAAATGTACGTAAATCAAACTCATTAACTACCGCATACAAATGATCAAAGATATCAGCCTGAATAGACTCATAATTTCCCCAATTTTTGTCAGAGCTGAACGCGTAAATTTCAATCGGCAGACCGGTATCGGTCGGCGCTAGCTGACGTGCCATGATAGTCATACCTTGATGAATGTCGGGATGATGTTTTAAGTAGGCGAGTATGTAGGCTCGAAAAGTACCGACGTTGGTTAAGCGTCTGCCGTTTACCAGTGATTCTGTATGAGTGCCCTTTTGGGTATTGTATTCGTCCAGCTCGCGCTGCTTTTCTTGGAGGTACTCTTTGATGTAGTCAATTTTTCTATATCGACTTAAAGACTCATCGTCGCAAAATTTTATTGAGTTCACGTCGATTACAATCGAGCGTTTGATTCGCCTGCCCGGTGATTCTTGCATGCCCCGCCAGTTCTTGAACGAGTCATTGATCAGGCTTTGCGTAGGAACAGTGGTAATGGTGTTGTCGAAGTTGCGTACTTTAACCGTGGTCAATGCAATTTCCATAACATCACCGCTGGCATCGTGTTGAGGGATATCAACCCAATCGCCAATAGCGACCATGCGGTTTGAGCTCAGTTGAAGACCGGCCACAAAACCTAGAATGGGGTCTTTAAAAACAAGCATTAACACGGCAGTCATGGCGCCTAAACCAGCAAACAGCTTTAGTGGAGATTCGCCAATGACTAAACTGGCGATCACGATAATCGCGAAAAAATACGTGATCAGCTTGGCGACCTGCGCAAAGCTCTTAATCGGCACTCGCTTAGAAACCGAGAACGAGTGATAAATCTCAAGCAGCGAGTTGATCAAGGCATCAACGATGAGCGCCACCATAACGACCATGTATATTGCCGCCAGCACCACGATCACATTGCTCGCCATCGGGTAGGTTTTTAAGGCTTGAGGTGCCAAGGTGTAGATCAAATAGGCGGGCACTAAGTAGGCGATACGGCTAAACACTTTGTGTTTTATAAGTATGTCGTCGAGGTTCGAGCGTGTTTTGGAAATCAACTTATCGATTAAGCGTATTAGCCCAAACTTCACCACATAGAACGAGATGATCGCGAGCATTACTATTGCCAGCATTGCGGCAGCGCTGGTTACTAAGGTTTGATAGCCATCGATATTGGGAATTTTATTAACCCATTGTTGTATGAATTCGATCATGTTGAGAGTCTACTTTTTATTTAATCTAACTGATTTTCTATTTAGCAACTCAGTCGAAAAAACGACTGAGTTCATTGTTGCGTTTTAATGCAGCAAGGCTACTGAATTCTTTTGCCAAGCTCATTTCATCAAAACGCTTGTGAATACCGCTATGGCAGGTTCTGCAAACCATAATGCCTGCCTGTAGTTGCTCTTTACTATAGTGCTTTTTAAAATGTGCGCGCCTATGTACCTTACGTGGGATCAAGTGGTGAAAGGTCAATGAGGTCTCGCGTTCGCAGCAACAACATACGCCATTTTTGGTCCTAGGCATTAGATGCGTTTTTTGTGCTAACTCTAGACTTGCTCGAGCAAATCAACGTAGGCAACATCAATTAAGTCTTTAGCTTGAATGTTCAGTTTCGCCATCAATTTGTGAGCTTCTGCTTCACCTTCTTCTACGCTGTCTTCGCTGTTTAATACCACTTCAAGTTCAATGAATTC
>CAKZRZ010000069.1 GCA_937918955.1 uncultured Arenicella sp. | reverse complement strand
CACGGTGGCGAATTGCTATTTAATTGAAAAGGCCGGATTAGACATACATCACGCGAAAGAGGTTGGTTTTGTGGTGGCCTCGAGCTGTGAATATTTTTCTCCAATTGCCTTTCCTGAGAAAGTAACGGCTGCTTTTCGGGTGAACAAAATTGGCACTAAGTCGGTTGAGTATGGCATAGCCATATTCAGCGAAAAACTTGATTTAGCCTGCGCAGTAGGCCGCTTTACGCATGTCTTCGTTGATCGTGATAGGCAAACATCTGTTGCAATTCCAGAAAGTATTCGAGCGGCATTAGTGGCCGCAAAGCCCTAGGCACTTCTAGGCTTGATAAAACTAGTGCTTACAACGCACTGAATAAAACAATAGAAAAAACGAAGGAGAAAGTATGAGTAAAATTTTAACCCCTGAAACCTTAGAAGGTGCGATATGCCAAGAAATTGGCACATCCGATTGGTTCGAAGTGACGCAAGAGAATGTTAATGCTTTTGCAGATGTCACAGCGGATCACCAATTCATTCATATTGATCCAGTTAAGGCGGCCAAAACTCCATTTGGTGGAACCATCGCACATGGTTTCTACACTCTGTCTATGCTTTCGCACTTTGCCGAGACCGGCTGTGGCGTAGTGATGGAAAACACAAAAATGGGAGTAAATTACGGCTGTGACAAACTTCGGTTCATTCAACCCGTTCGTGTTGGTTCACGCATTCGCGGGCGTTCAATTTTGAGCTCTGCGGTAGAGAAAAACCCAGGACAGTATTTGTTTACTTCTCAAATGACAGTTGAGATTGAAGGTGGCGATAAACCGGCGCTAATTGCTGACTGGCTAACGATGGTATTCGTTTAGTCTGCATTCGTTTTAGGTATTTTAAAAATAGATTTATAAGAAGGTTATAACAATGAGTATTAATTTTAATGATCAAGTCGCAATTGTAACGGGCGCAGGTAATGGGCTAGGGCGCAGTCATGCGCTAGAACTCGCAAAACGAGGAGCCAAGGTTGTAATCAATGATTTAGGTGGTGCACGTGATGGTACTGGCGGTGGTAGTGAGGCCGCCAAAGAAGTTGTTGCTTTGATCGAAGCAAACGGCGGTGAAGCAATTGCCAATGGCGCTAACGTTGCTGATTTTGATCAAGTTCAACAAATGATTGAGCAGACCATGGGCAAATGGGGCCGGATCGATGTGTTAGTCAATAATGCAGGTATATTGCGTGATAAGTCTTTTGCTAAGATGGACCTTGCCGATTTCCAAACTGTGCTCGATGTTCACCTGATGGGCAGCGTTAATTGCACAAAAGCAGTTTGGGATATTATGCGAGAGCAGAGCTATGGGCGCATCGTAATGACTACCTCATCAAGTGGGATGTATGGCAATTTCGGCCAAGCCAACTATGGTGCGGCTAAGATGGCTTTAGTTGGTTTTATGAACACTCTGGTGTTAGAAGGTAAAAAGTATGGCGTTAATATAAATACGCTATCACCAACGGCTGGCACGCGAATGCTCGAAGACATTATCGAAGATAAACAAGTGATGGACCTGATGAGTGTTGAATCGGTTACGGCGGCTTTGGTTACCCTATGTGATAGAGACGCACCCAATAGAACTATTTTATGTGCCGGAGCCGGTGGCTACGCAACAACTCACATTTATGAGACAGAGGGCATATTCCTACCGCCTAGTGAGCAAACCCCTGAGAATGTGCGAGCTAATATGGATGCTATTCACAACACACAAGGTGAGAAAATGTTGTTAGCAGGGTTTGAGCAAACTAATAAATTTGTCGAAAAAGCGATTGCTTACATTAAATCACAATAGCGTTCCTGTTGTTAAATATACCCTGCCTTTGGAATGGAGCCTTATTCAAAAAGCAGGGTCGATTAGTCAATAATTATTCTGCGTTATAACGAAAAAATGAGATTGGCTTTTCAGCCAATCTCGTCAATCCACGTGTAAACTATTACTAGAGTAATTATTATTGGAATAATTTCTTAATCGAATTAGTTAAAACTGATTTCGATTGGGAAGTCCATTGAGCATGCAGTATCACCGCAATAGGCCGGGTCGAAAGCCGTTCTGCGTAGTGTTTTATCCAGATAGGCGACTAGCTCTGGGTTAGCGGCGGCGCCAGACTCATGGTTAACAATTACACCGTCAACCTTCCCGCTGCTATTTACTCCAACCAGCACACTTAACGCCTGGTTGTCGCCATACAGTTTATTGGCTTTCAGAAGAGGTTTGTAAACACTGGCTAATCCCTGAACAGGAAACGGAGGGTGAGCATTGTCAGCTAGTCGATCAAATTTCGCTTTGACCAGTTTTTGCTGATCCAGCGTTAGGGCTTCATAGCGTTTATTAAACGGTACATTTGAAGTAGCTGCGACGGAAGGGATTAAGCTGCCGGTAGGAGCTTCCCCTCTAAGAGAATAGGTTTCGCTGGAATTTAAGGCAGATGCACTTTGAACACTTAGCGCAAGTGATGCACTTAGAAGTAAAGTTGTTAACGTTTTCATGGTGGCTCCGATTTTTAAAAGTATCTTAAGTTTGTATCTAAAACTGAGTGCCCGTAATTGGCGCCTCTGAAATATTAGATGCGTGTCTTATAAAAATGGATTCAGAAAATGTTAAAAAAATTTTCTAGTTGTTTATTTTAAGCTCCCTCAATACACGCTTAAGTAGCCAGATGGCGACTAAGAATGTGATGGCGTTTGCTAGTGCCATGCTCGCGAATAATCCTTTTAATTCAAAAAGATATGCACCAATCAATGCAAATGGAAAACATAGGCCCACGAGCTTAAAAAGATTGATGTACAGCGCCAGTTTAGGTTTGCCTAAAACATTCATCGATACGTTAATTAAAACCACAATTCCTGCTAGGCCATAACTAATTGGGACAATGCTTAAGAAATTTTGAATGGTGTTTTGCACGCTTTGTTGGTCGCTAAACACAGTCGCGATAGCTCCGGATGATAGTACAAGAACGATATACATTAGCAGTTGAAGCCCAAGCACAAATTTAAAACTCAGCGTCAATACTTGAACAATACGCTCTGGTTTTTGAGCACCTAAATTTTGGCCAATGAACATTGGAATAGTTGATGACATCGCGTAAACCACCATCAAGCTAACGGCTTCTATTCGAACTCCAACGCCAAAGCCCGCTACTGCATCGGTGCCAAATTTTGCGACCACTACGGTTAACAATACTCCTGTCAATGGCACGATTACGTTCGCAAGAACCGCCGGTACGGCAATTTCGAGTAAGTCTTTTGCATTGTCTTTGAACTCCGCGAGTGACGGAAGCGCGGCCACTAGCATCGATTCTTTAATTGCGATGTAGTAGAGGCCGATAAACATTGAAATCAAAACGGCAATAACTGTTGCCATTGCCGCGCCTTGCATTCCATAGGCTGGGATAGGGCCGATACCGAAAATTAGTATTGGGTCTAAGATAATGTTGCTCAACGTCATCACAATGGCAATCATCGCTGAGGTTTTAGTGTCGCCTAGTGCTCTAAAGGTACTTGAGCAAACCTGAGTGATCATCATGAATACGATGCCGATAGACCATGGTTCCATGTAATCCATGATCGGGAGCAGTGTCTGATCGTCGGCACCAAGTGCACTGAAAAGAGGGGCAATACTGAGTACTAGCATCACACTGACAACGACCGACGTCACAAACGTTAGATAAAAACCGTCGGTGATAAGCCTCGCGGCTAAACCCATTCGCTCGGCACCAATCAACTTAGAGGTAAGTGATGAAATTGCCATTCCAAAACCCAGTGCGATACTCGTGACTAAGAATGTAATCGGCATCGCGAAGCCAATCGCCGCTAGCTCAGTAGTACCTAAGAACGAAATGAAATAGCTATCGACTAAACCTAGCCCCATAATCGCGACAATGGCGAAAAACATGGGAACAGTTAGGCGATATAAAGTAGGGCCTATGGGGTCTGAGATAATTGCCTGACGCCGACTAGAGGTATTCATAAGGTGACGTACTCATTGATAATGGCTTAAATCTGAGAAGGCTAAAGACCAGTGCTGACCACAAGTGCTAACTTTCAGGAATTATGGTGAACGATGTTGGGCTGAGAATAAATGCTGCTCGGCTTTGGGTAGAAATGCCTGTGCCTGGAGCACACGGATTAAACACTAGGCTTGTACACTCTCTAGCACTGCTCGAGCATTGCCTAAAGGAACGCCTGCTGCTCGTGCTTTTTCAATAGCTTCATCAACGCTAATTGCACCACTAGGAATTTGTCCCAATGCCCAGATAAAGGACGATCGCATTCCGCTTCGGCAGTGAGCGAGTACAGCGCCATCAACGGATGCCAATATTCGTTTGAAGTCCTCAACTAAATCGGCAGGTAGCGGTTTGCCGTTGGCCATCGGTAAATAATGATAATCGATTCCATGCTCTTTTGCCGCCGCTGCGGCTTCAGTCGAGTTAAACTGACCTGGCTCTTCATCGTCAGGACGGTTATTGATAATCGTGGTGATACCTGCCTTTATAAATTGTTCAAAGTCATGAGCAGTTATTTGGCCACCAACATAGAGATTATTGTGTAATTGTTTCATTTTAATACTAACTTTTTTTTGGTTTAAAGCGCGCAATTAGACTTTTGAATTGCTTAATATCACTTTGGCTGTCGCCACTCTCAATACTATATCGTAGTTGATAGTATTGGTTTGTGATTTGCTCGATATCGTCCTCGCTCGGCGGGAATAAAGAAGCTAATCGTTGCGAGAATTCCAGTGGGGTTTCACTTGGTTTCTTGTAAATTTTATGTCGTTTGAATTTGTGAACAAATTTTAGATAGGTGCGCTGAAGAGGATCACGCTCGATCGTTTTGGGCACGAGCTGCCAAAAATAAAATAGCAAAAGCGTGATGCCACCTAAGGACATGATACCAACCAACGTTGTTACGCTATTATGATGATCCATCCCCAGTTTCTTTAATAGTTGTCGCTGGGAGTTGAAGTCATAATTGACAATCCATTTATTCCATTGATAGCTTGCGCTTTTCCAGCTGTCGCTAATTTGCTTAAACCATTTGCTCGCTCCAGTGGGGTTCAACAAATTCTCTAAGGCCAAGCCGGTATCATTGCTACCAATCAAGCCCGAGTCCCAGAGCTCGAGTAACGCTTCCATGCCGAGATTGATGCGCTCTGGGCTAATTGTTGCAGTCGGGTCCACTCGTCGCCATTGACCGTCGACCCAAACTTCGCTCCAAGCGTGCGCGTCGGAGTACCGCACTTCAATAAACTGCCCATCATTAACACGCGAGCCACCTTGATAACCGACAACGACTCGAGAAGGAATGTTCAAAGATCTCATGATGATCGTAAAGGCACTTGCATAGTGCTCACAATAGCCGCTCTGACTCTCAAACATGAAATCGTTAAAGGGGTCTAGGTCATCGAGGGCTCTTGGGGTTAATGTGTATTCAAATGGTTGAGATTTGAAATATTCATAAACTCGATTAACAATTTCAGCATCGCTAGATGCGCCTTCGCGCCACGTGTTAAGCAGCAGCTGCATTTTCGCGTTCGGACGCGAAGATAACTGAAGCAATGCTTGGCGCTCTGAGGGCTTAGAAAATTCGGCAAACGAGTTGGCGCTTGAGCTTCCATTGTAACTAAAAGTATCGAGCGCTCGCCGAGTCACGTAGACGGAAAAATCTCGTAGCCGAATACCTCGATCCTTCGTTTGAAGATAGTCTAAGTAGGGTAGGTATCTATCGGTGCTTTGTTCGTGAAGTATGCTGTACTCCCACTCGCCTTTATCGAGCTTCAAGTCTTCGGAGTTGGTAGACTTGCTAACAAAGTTTTGCGGTTCGGGTTTGCTTACTCTCCATTGAAAACGTTCCTCCAATGGCATTGTTTTTACTCGCCAGTAGAGCTGTTCTTGCTTTGGTGTTACGCCATCTACGAATTCCACTCTAAAGGCCAGCTCATTATTAAAAGCAGAACTCGCCAGCTCTCCCGCGACTAAGCTATCGCTCAAAGATGTTGCAGTGCTGCCAGCATCGGAAGAGGGCAAAAAGCCGAAACTGCCTTGAATGCGGGGGAAGAAAAAGAACAACAAAATTGCAAGAGGCAGCGCTTTGGCAACCATTGATGTACTCATGCCTAAGGTACTCTTAAGCGGAACCTTAGTCGGATTTGATATTTGTAATAAAATTCCGGTGGTCGCTATTGTGTAGGCGACAACAAGTAATATGTTAACAATCGATGAGTCGAACAAGAACGAAGATGCGGCAAGAAAGTAAAGCAACAAACAGACGATGTAGTAGTCACGCAAAGATTCTGACTCGAGGAATTTTAGCGCTACCAATAGAATCAAAAAGCTGATACCTGCACGCTGACCATTCCAACCTCCATAAACATAGATCACCATGCCAAGGCTAGCGATGGTTAGAATCATTAGTATGAGTTTAGGCGGTGGAGAATAGTTCTTGAAGACGATGATGGTCTTCAATATAAATATTGCGAAGGCAAAAGAAGCGATCAACGCGTTTGCAATACTAAAGTGAAGAACCACCGCAATGCCAATTAGCAATGAAAGTTGAAGGAGAGTGGAGCGATGCGCTTGATGCGTTGGGGGTTGAGATGGCATTGGCGGAAGCTTGTTTAGCAGCGGCGCAAGCGGGTTCTTTATGAACTTAAGCGGGTTTTTGAGCGTTGCCATAATCAACCTAACTCTCTTTTGATGGAGTTTCGCCCACCGGAGTTTCTCCCCATAAGGCTAGCGCTCTTAAACATTCGTGATAGTGCACTAGGCCTTTGTCAAACTCGATCGTTTGATTGGGCATTTCAAGTTGATACGATTGACCGTTTTGCTCTGCCTCGATCACCCAATAGCACAGTTGGCTCAAGCGATCTTCGACACCTAGGCTGGCTGGCAAAGTGAACCAACTCAAGTTTACCGAAGCATTGCTATTGTTTTCGTATTGTATTGATACCAATTTGTTGGTCTTGGCGAGTGATGGCCAATGAATATCACGCATGCGATCGCCATCTTGATAGGCTTTCATGCCCGCATAGTCCTCGGCGCCTTGCAGGACATTGGCGCTTTGTTGTTCTTTGCCTTGTTGTGTTCCGTCCTCTGGAAACGCAACTAGGTCGAGCGGTTGAGGGTAAACCAAACAGCGTTCGTTGGGCACAAATCGTTTGGTCCAGCAAAAGAACACGCCAATTGGGTAAAGTGAGCTCAAGTTAACTGGTTCGCAACTTAAGTAGCCGCGCTGGACAGTTGGGAGCTTCAGTTCAATTGTTTGGTTTTGGCCTGCATCTAACTGAGTGAGCTGATGAAAGCCTCCGGCAATTAGCCATACCGCATGTCTAGGTTTGGCACTTTGGTTGCTTAGTGTAATCGGAAACAAAGCCGACTGACCAAGGAAAACTGATTTGCTCGGATGGCTATCCATTTGCAAATCGACCACGTTGTTATGGGTGTAGACCATCGCGATCAGCCCGACTGACACTAGAATGAACAGCATCATAAAAGCCGATTGATTATCAAATTTAACGGCAATACCAAATAACGCAAAAAGAATCAGTGCGTAATACCAGCCGACTCTGGTAGGCAATATATAAAGCTTCTTGCGGCTTATGGTGAAATCAGTCATTAGCTCGATTCACTGAGAGACCTAAAGAACTTCAACGTCGCCGACGATTTGTCTAAGTGCATCGGCTGAATCGGAGCCATCATTGCAATGCAAGCGGTGCGCCGCAGTGACAGTGGCCAGAGATTTTATGTCGTCGGGTAGCACGCTATCTCTCCCTTCGACAAATGCTAACGCCTTTGCCGCTTGAAGCCACTGCAAACCTGCACGTGGTGAGAGTCCATTTACGAACATTCCGCTTGTGCGTGTTCGAGCAAGCAGCGTTTGCAAATATTGCACCACGGCTTCGCTCGCATGAACGTCTTTAACTGACTCGACCATTGCCGCAACTTCACTTGATTCAAATACGGGCTGTATATCGGTTTTGAGATTATCGCCGAGGAGCAATCGGCGTTCGAACTCTTCACTCGGGTATCCGAGCGATAGGCGCATTAAAAAGCGATCCAATTGCGATTCAGGCAAAGGGAAGGTGCCACTTTGCTCAAGCGGATTTTGAGTGGCGACAACAAAAAATGGGTTGCTCAATGGTAGTTGCTTACCTTCGACAGAGACATGCTGCTCTTCCATTGCTTGTAGGAGCGCGCTTTGAGTTTTTGGAGTTGCTCGATTGATTTCGTCGGCCAATAGAATCGACGTAAAAAGCGGCCCTCTTTTGAAATGAAATTTTTTGCTTTCAGTATCAAAGATGGTCATGCCGATGATGTCCGTCGGAAGTAGGTCGCTGGTAAACTGCAGCCGCTTATATGGCATGCCTAGTAAGGCTGCTAAAGCATGTGAGAGTGTGGTTTTTCCTACACCGGGAATGTCTTCGAGCAATAGGTGGCCGCGAGCCAGAACGCAGACGACGGCTAATTTAGTAATCTCTGGTTTGCCAAGAAT
>CAKZRZ010000068.1 GCA_937918955.1 uncultured Arenicella sp. | reverse complement strand
GAGCACTTTCGCCCAGAGTTTATTAACCGTGTCGATGATATCGTGGTGTTCCATGCCTTAGGCCAAGAACAAGTTCGAGCGATTGCTAACATTCAAATAGAGACTTTACGCAAACGCTTATCTAGTCAAGATATCAAGCTTGATATTGGCAGCGATGCCCTCGATTTAGTAGGCCAAGCGGGGTTTGACCCGGTTTATGGTGCACGCCCATTAAGGCGTAGCATCCAAGACCTAATTGAGAACCCGCTTGCCGAAATGCTGCTATCCGGAAGCTTTGTCGCTGGAGATGTAGTGATCGTGCATGTTAAAGATGGGCAATTAAACTTTATAAAAGCAAGCGAGCATTAGATAGTAGGGCCAAGCAAATTACCCAACTGCTTGCGAGGCCCTACTTTGAAAGCGAATATTTATAGAGCGCTAGGATTCAGCGCTCCACCTTTTAATACCAATTTGTCGGCGCGGTCTGTGTCGACGTTCATAGCCGCATTTATTATCGCGCAATTACTATTTTTGGCGAGTGCCGATGCGGCCTCGATCGCCTATATTCACGGGCGGGTCGCTAACGATGGGACCATTTTGGATGAAGGTGTCGGTGAGCCTTATGATCAAATGTTGATCACCGACACGGGCCGAACAGGCCTATCAAGCTTTCGTACCTTAGTTGAAAGCCAAGGCCACACAATTGAACAGTTTAGAGATCAAGGCTTAAATTTAAGCGCCGCCTTTGTGGACCAGTTTGACGTTATCATTTTTGGCTTGCACCAACGCATATGGAGCTCTGAAGGCAAAGAAATTCTTGATCAATGGCTGCAAGCGGGCGGTGGAATCTTTATCTACAGTGACTCAGCATCTGGCGGCTTTTTTCAAGAGGTAGGCGCGCAAAATCCCGTCGGTCAATCCGTAACAAATAATCTGATTGCCACTTATGGTATGCAAGTAACCGTGGATCAAGCAGATGGGACTACACCACAAACAGCCAATCAAAATACCTCAATATCAGGCATCAACGGATTGATTTTAGAAGGCGAGGGGGTTTCGCCGGTGGCGATTTCACCGAGTGACTCATCAATTGAAGTGCTTGTGCCATATAGCAGAACTCGTGACCCTGAGGTTCGGCATCAACAGAACCTGACAATCGATCCGCGAATATTCGCATCAATGGTGCTAAAACCGTTTGGTCAGGGGCATATTATCGTGATGTTTGACCGCCAACCAATGTGGAATGATGGCCCTGGCTCAAGTATTCAGCGCCGAGATAACAGTGAAATTCTGCGAGAAGTGGTTAACTTTTTAGCGCCGCGCCCAGATATTAATCCGGACCCGACTCCACCTTCGCCAGGAATACCTAGAACTGGAGAAGAGGAGAATATCGCGCCGATCCTACCGCTTTTACTTGAAAACTCCGATCCGAGCTGAGCTTAAATAGCTTCGAGAAATTGGCTTAGTCGCCTGAAAATTATCACTGTTTGGACTGCACCATTTGGTTGTGGGCGCGCGACTTCGAATTTCTGAAAGCTCGCGTTTTCGCACTATCCCAAAACGAGGATTGTCCAGAAATGGAACTTAGTAAATAAATTAAATAGCTAAACCATATCTAGTCGACAGTTTACTCAAATCACTGTGATATCTTTCGGCCATATCTTTACTCGTATTTATTCGTAATTTTCTGATCATGACACTACTTATCAAGCGGCCTCTTGGCGTCGTTCTCGGCATCGCTTTATCGCAAATTGCTACTCAGGTTCATGCCGAAGACATTGAGGAAGTTTCGGTGATAGCAACGCGAACTAAACAACCGCTAAGCGAGCAATTGTCTAACCTTTTTCTACTTGGTGAAGAGCAGTTAGAACGAGTTAATGCGGTACATATTCAACAGGCTCTCAGTCAGGTACCTGGCGTTAGTTTGCAGCGTGGCAATGGTCAGGAATCTTTACCCGGTATACGCTCAGCCGTTTTAACCGGTTCAGGTGCTTGCGGCAGTGTTCTCATTCTCGAAGAGGCTATTGCTGTGCGAGGCGCTGGCGTTTGCAATGTCAACGAATTGTTCGATACACACTTTGAGCAAGCTCAGCAAATCGAAGTGGTTCGTGGCGCTAATACAGCGTTTTACGGATCAAATGCCTTAACCGGCAGCGTCAATGTAGTGTTGCCGCATACTGGTCGTGATCGAGCGTCTATCGAGGTCGGCTCAAATAGTTATGTGCGTGCCAAGGGGGCGATATCGTACGAGGGCGGAAGAGTGTATGCGAGCTTAACGGATGACGGAGGTTATCGTGATGACTCTGGATATCGTCAACAAAAATTCAGTTGGCGCCATCAAGCTAATGTTGGCGATTGGCGCATCCAAGCTGGTGCGACTTATACCGATTTAGATCAGCAGACCGCCGGTTTTATCGTTGGGCGAGATAGCTATCTTGACCGTGACCTCGCACGGCAGAATTTCGACCCCGAAGGTTTTAGAGATACCCAATCTTTTCGGGCTTGGTTAAAAGCGTCACGAGAATTCTCGCCAACGACCACATTGAATACCGCTGTTTATGTGCGCGACGCCGACATGGATTTTCGTCTGCACTTTTTGCCAGGCGACCCCTTAGAGCAAAACGCGCAACGTGGCATTGGGTGGCAATCGGCGTTGACGATATCAGCAAACGAATCGTTAACTTGGACAGTCGGCCTTGACGGCGACATAACCGACAGCGAGTTAGCTCAATCGCAAGAACAGCCAACGCCAGGCTCGGCGTTTTTGCTTGAAACCGTTCCAACCGGAATTCATTACGACTACCAGGTTGATGCCCAGCAGTTTGGTGCGTTTGCGCATTTAGACTGGTCTATTGACGAACAATGGCGATTAGTTGTTGGTGCGCGCGCTGAACGTGTGGATTACGAGTACGACAATCTCAGCCTCGACGGGCGAACGCGCGACGATGGCACTGAATGTGGCTTTGGCGGATGTCGCTATAGTCGCCCAGCTGACCGAGATGATGACTTTTCGCATATTTCGCCAAAGTTTGAATTGAGCTATAGCCCTAATGCGTTTTGGACTTTGTCGGCGCAGGTCGCTGATTCTTTTCGAGCGCCTCAGGCCACCGAACTATATCGTTTACAGAGAGCGCAAACGGTAGCCGATTTAGATGTTGTCGAATCGTTTAGCACTCAGTTCAGCGCTAATTACAACAGCGATACTTTTTCGATCAGCGCGTCACTATATTCAATGGATATCGACAACTTAATCGTGCGGGACAGTGACTTTTTTAATGTTGACGGTCAAAGCACTCGCAGCCGAGGCCTTGAGCTTAGTTTGCGTCAAGACTTGGGGGCGCGTTGGTCTTGGAGGCTAGTTAGTTCGTGGGCTGAGCATGAGTACAGTTCTGACTTTATCGAAGGAGATCAAAACTTTAATGGTAACGTTGTTGATACCGCACCTAAGTTTTTTGGCAGTGCATTCCTGAACTATAAACCGAGGAACGACTTTGACATTGAACTCGAGCTCCAACGAGTTGGCTCATACTTCTTAGCCCCCGATAATCTAAGCACTTATCCAGGGCACACACTTCTTAATGCGCGGGCGAGTTATCAGCCGACTGATCATTGGGCATTTTCACTTAGAGTGTTGAATGTTGCCGATGAGCGCTACGCAGAGCGCGCAGACTTCACCAGTTTCACCGAAGAACGTTATTTCCCCGGCGAGCCTCGCTCAGCGTTTGTACAGGCTCAATATTCGTTTTAATTACTTTGCGGCCGAAGTCTTTTGACATCAGTGCGCTACTTAATCTGTTATGTTTAACTCATAACAACGATAAGACAGATTAAGTGCGCACAGTTAAAACAATCATTATAGGGTCGGGCTTTGGTGGCTTATGCATGGGCATTAAGCTCAAGCAAGCAAACGATCATGACTTTCTAATCTTAGAAAAAGCCGATGATTTGGGCGGAACTTGGCGTGAGAATACTTACCCAGGTGCTGAATGTGATATCCCGTCTGCGCTGTATAGCTACTCCTTTGAACACAATTCTGAGTGGCAGTTTAAATGGTCCGGGCAGCAGCAAATACTCAAGTATCAACACGACACCGCGAGTAAGTATGGCTTAGAGAGCCATATAGAGTATAAGCGAGAAGTATCGTCTTTAAGCTATGACCAGGACCAACAGCTTTGGTTAGTTGAGACTACTAATGGTGAACAGTATCGTGCACAACACATAGTCTGCGCGATCGGCCAATTACATAAGCCCGCAACTCCGGCGTTTGAAAATGCCGATTTGTTCGACGGGCCAGTTTTTCATTCGGCCGAGTGGAATCACTCGATAGATCTTAGTGGCAAACGAGTTGCCGTTATTGGCAATGCCGCAAGTGCCGTACAGTTTATTCCCGAAGTGGCGAAAATCGCCGAGCGTTTAACTATTTACCAACGCAGCCCAAACTGGATTTTACCCAAGGTCGATCGGCCTTATGCCAATTGGGAACAGCGAATCTCGGCAAAGTATCCTTGGGTAGCAAAAGTTTATAGGCGTTTTATTTGGGCGCTCGGCGAGTACGGTGTTTTGCCAGCTATCAAAGGCAACCCCATTTCTCGA
>CAKZRZ010000067.1 GCA_937918955.1 uncultured Arenicella sp. | reverse complement strand
TGGCTGATGTCACATCATACCTGAAATGGAAAGACCTCACAGGGACAGGCTTGAGGGGCTGGCGGTCAGGAATAAAGCATGATTGCAGCAAAGTCTTTGAGCTGCGCGTTGAGCGTGGGAATCTTGTTAACGGCCTAGGAGCATTCGTTGAGATTGAACCCGAAGTGCTCTTTCCTCTGCTAAAAAGTTCTGATCTCGCAGCGCATAGGAAGCCGCGTCGGTGGATGCTTGTTCCTCAACGGGCAATGAGTGACGACCCGAGCCGTCTTAGGTTGGACGCTCCCAAAGCGTGGAATTACCTTACTGCCCATGCACATCTTTTGGACAAACGGAAGAGTTCAATATACAGGAAACGTCCGCGCTTCTCGATCTTTGGAGTTGGACCATATTCATTTGCTCCCTGGAAGATTGCTATTTCGGGCCTATACAAGAAACTCGAGTTTGTTCAAGTGCCACCTTTTCGGGGAAGGCCAGTGGTTCTCGATGACACGTGTTATTTTTTTCCATGCCAGACTGAAGAAGAGTGCACCCTATTGTATGAATTGGTTACATCCGAGCCTGCCAGAGAGTTTTGGGCAGCCTTCATTTTCTGGGATGCAAAGCGGCCAATTACGGCACAGCTACTCAACTCGCTTGATCTGACGGTTCTTGCACGCCTCTTGGGTAAGGAATCTGATATAGCATGAACTCTTGCAGACTGTCAAATTGTGGAATACACGGAAAGGGCTTCCCACTAGGTTTACCAGCCGCCCAACAAGCACTTCCAGCAGGCGCCGCTTCACGGTGCGGCTGAAGCGCAGGCCGTTGGGCAGCCTATTCTGAATCCAGGAAAAGTCGTGATCAGCAATCAGACGCATTGCAGATGACGCAATATACTTACTTAAACAAAATCGCAATAATGTTATTAAGTCATGTTAATCCCGTTCAATATTTCTAGCGTTTTGGGGAGCGAACACAGCATAGGCTTGAATGAAATGTTTGATTTAGAAGAACAGTTATTTCAATATTTCAAAAGCAAATTCGTCGTTTGCTCCTCAATATCTCGTTTTCTGGTCAGTTTTCAGGCTAACAAAACCAGGGCTGTTTATCGCTGGTACAGGTTTAAAGAAGCATTCTCGGCTTCTTTAGTTGAACACCTGTTTAACAAGTACGGCATTACCGCAGGTAGAATCTTAGACCCTTTTGCGGGCAGTGGAACCGCTTTATTTGCCGCCAGTGCAATGGGCATAGATGCGGACGGCATCGAACTCTTACCCATTGGGCACGAGATCATTAAGGCCAAGCAAATTCTGGATGAAGAGTTCACGTCCACTGATTTCGAGAGATTGCGCCAATGGTCGGAACAGAGAGTTTGGGAGCAATCAGAAGCGCATGTCCCCTTACCAGAACTACGAATCACCCAAGGGGCTTATCCAGAAAAGACAAAAGAAGCCATTGAGAAATATATAGGTGCATATCAACGAGAGAAGAGTCGAGTCCAAGCCATCTTGCGCTTTGCTTTGCTCTGTGTGTTAGAGGCTATCAGTTTCACTCAAAAGGACGGTCAATACCTTCGCTGGGACTACCGCTCTGGGCGCACACATGGGAAGAAGACTTTTAACAAAGGTGAAATCCTAGAGTTCGGGCAAGCCATCTGCGATAAGATAAACGAGATTTTAGAAGATGTATCGCCCGTTCACCAAACAACGCTATTTCCCGCCAAAAGACTCCGAGGCCAAATCCGTTTGTATGATGGTTCCTGTCTTCAAGAGTTGCCTAAACTACCTGATAACGCCTATGACGCTATTATGACTTCTCCGCCGTACTGCAACCGTTATGACTATACACGTACGTATGCGCTGGAACTAGCATTATTGGGTATAGATGAACACGGAATATCAAGACTACGTCAAGAGATGCTCAGTTGCACGGTAGAAAACCGCGCAAAAGATCTGTTAAGCATCAATCCGCAATGGACAACAGCACTGGCTGCCGCTGATGAGCAGAAATTACTACAAGCCATCTTGAAATACCTAGAAGACCAAAAAATACGCAAAGCTTTAAATAACAATGGGATTCCTAGAATGGTCAGGGGTTATTTTTATGAAATGGCCTGCGTTATTGCAGAATGTGCTCGCGTTCTAAAGCCGAACGCCCCCTTATTTATGGTCAATGATAATGTTCGTTATGCAGGAGCGAGCATTTCGGTAGATATGATACTCTCTGATATTGCGGAGAAATTAGGCTTTCAAGTTGAGCATATCCTCGTTTTGCCAAACAGTAAGGGGAATAGTAGCCAGCAAATGGGAGAGCATGGACGTGAACCCCTACGCAAATGCATTTACGTCTGGAGAAAATTGTGATGGCCTCGCATCCTTACTGAAACCATCTGCGGCTGATCTCGGTGCCGTTAGGCACACTCTTTCAAAAGGAGGGTCGTAAAATAGCTGACGAAGTACGGATTGCACCTCGCAGTCGAGCGGTTAATCGGCAGGTCAGCGCAAATCGGGCTTGTCTGAGGCACCGGGCTGCTAGGTAGACAAACAGGCGGAGCATAATTACAATAAAGGAGCGTATCCGTTGGGGGAATCAAGCGTATTCTACTCTGACGATAAGGTTGTCATTTTCAACGATGACATCTTGACCACGAGCGCTATCAGTCCTAATAGCATAGACTTGATTGTCACTTCTCCGCCTTACAATGTTGAAATTGAATACAGCTCTCATCGGGATGATGTTTCGTATCCCGAATATTTAAAATTTACTCACGCCTGGCTGTCAAGATGCTTTCAATTCCTGAAAGACGATGGGAGATTTTGCTTAAATATCCCGTTAGACAAAAATAAGGGTGGTCAACAAAGCGTAGGAGCTGACATTACAACAATTGCTAAGCACATCGGTTTTCAATATCACTCAACGATTGTATGGAATGAAGGTAATATCTCACGCCGCACCGCATGGGGTTCTTGGATGAGCGCAACCGCTCCGTTTGTGATTGCTCCCGTTGAACTTATCGTTGTGCTGTACAAGAAGCGCTGGCGTAAAACCAGCGGAAGTGGGAAGTCGGATATAACCAAGTCTGAGTTTATGAGCTGGACTAATGGTGTTTGGACATTTAGTGGCGAAAGCAAGAAAGAGATAGGACATCCTGCGCCGTTTCCTCTTGAATTACCGCGCCGTTGCATAAAACTCTTCAGTTTTGTCGGCGATACTGTATTAGATCCGTTTGCTGGTAGCGGTACTACTTTGATTGCCGCGGCAATGCTAGACAGAATTGGAATAGGAATTGAAATTGACCCTCAGTATTGCGAATTGGCTAAAAAGCGAATTCTATCTTCCCCAGAGTTAATACAACAAAGTTTACCTCTCCGAGAAGCGCATGATGGATAAAACGGTCAATGACCCCATTGTGGAATATTTCTATGCTCACCCGAGCGAAGACACTCCCCCAACATGTGGGAATGGGACTCAAAGGTCAGCGGTTGCATACAACCTCCTTCGTTACATTAAAGCGCAGAGAACCTTCTCCCTGAGGTGCCAAGATGGTAGCAACTGTTTTGCTCCCTCTATCTCTCTGACCTGCTCTTCTGGCTTCGCGGAACAGGTGAAACGCCGGCCGTTAGATGGAATCAAGAGGGGCGATGATATAGAGCTGCCACAGGTTAAAGCATATCAGTATGTATATATAATATAGCGTGAATGACTGACACATTTTCCATGCCAAGTGGATGGGCGATAGCGATTTTTATCGGGGGCTTTGCTTATTTATTCTTTGAGGCAGCTCGGTCTCATTTAGAAAATGACGTTCGACTTTTTATCGCCGAGTGCGTCACAACGTACGAAGATAGGCCGATTTTTGGCCCGGCTTATTTATATAGACTGCTTGCCTTCGCATCTTTTGTCCTAGCAGCGAATGCAAATACATCCATCTTGCTGCCGCTGATCTTTATAGTAGCGCTAGGACTCCTTGATGGGCGATATTGGCACCTCCCAAGCTATAAATATATGATTGCGATGACAGCGGCAGCCGCTCTGTGGCGCTTTATTTTTTACCTCGGCGAGAATGAATGGACGTTGGATTTTCGATTCTTTGATATGTGGCTCGGTCCGATGACCCTGGCACTTTTCAAAACGTCAATGGCCTGGATCAGGATAAAAGACAAGCCGACAATGTCGCCGGGAGACCTTTATGCCATCCCACTAACTTCCTTGATCGTCTCAAACGTTGAGCAAATCCTGATCTATGTTATCGCTTGGCTATGCGCGACTTTTGGTCTCGGCCTACTAAATTTAAGACAAAAGGATGGCGCGAAGCCACGTAGTGTACTGTTGTTCGTTGGCGTACCGGATATAACTGCGCGAGCGATCGCGAGCATAATTTTGGTTTTTCTAGTCGCGCTTACTAAATAACTTAAGCACAAACAACGACGCAAGATTGCCTGGGGGCTTTGATGAGTTCTTTGGTCTCTTTCTTGTCTTCATTAGATGAATTGTGTCCTAATGACGAGCAGGCTTTCTTAATTTTTTCGATCAGCACCCCGTGCGCCGATTCCCCCATGCACATCCTGCGTATATATTCGAGGGTCAAGATATATAGGCGATAAACCTTCGATTGGTTCGTGCGATACCTCAGCGAGAGGTCGTGATAGGTTTTCTTATGAAAGCAGCGGGCGAGAAAGACATCTCGCGCAACCGGCGGAAGGGTTTGTAATATCTGAAGCGTTGCCATCTTAAAGTTAACCGACTCAAAGTGGCCGTCGGTTTTGAGGTCATCCAACCGTTCTTCGGAGCTGTTGCGTTGATCGGCCAAGTCATCTATCGCAACACATCGCCCTTGCCTGACTGCTGCGCGTCTCATCTCAGTCAACCTAGCTCGGATGCTTGAATAGACGAACGTTGATAGCTTCGTCCCTCGCTCACTGTCGTAGTTTGAAATGGCAGAAATTACGGCGACAAGCGATTCTTGCTCTAAATCTTCCCGGGTGAAGAACTGGAGCACCCAGGGTGACCTGTTGATCAATGCGCTTACCATGCGCTTGACCATCGGCATGAAGATCATGGGGTCAACCGATGTTGCTGCAATAGCATGAGGTGTATCGCCCATCTGGGTCTGAGATGGCGCGAGTGTGTCGTTGTCAAGCATCAAGTAAAGTTATAAGCCAAATCCGCTAAACAGACCCACTCTTCACCTCAGGTTGTTGCGCAAACACCGGCTGCTGTTGTCTTCAGGGCGCGCCCATCTCTAAGCGCCTATAACCCAAGAGGGTTTTTAATCCCCCTATTGATTCCCGCATAGATGTTGCGACTGATCCGACCTGGGTTCACTTGCTCATAGACGCCGGAGATGGCATTCTTAGTTGATTCAAAAGCGACGGGGATGGCGGAGAGAGAGCCGACTACGCCTTTAAACATGCCCTTAATAGAATTGGCCAATAGGTCAATGTAAACGCCGACGATCACGCAAATTGCAGCCATGGTTACCGCGATGCGCATAAACTTTGAACCGCTCCCGCTATATTGAAATGCATACTGGGAGAGGATAAGCAAGGCGATGTTGGCGAACAGCGTGGTCAAGAAGAGCGTTGTGTAATTGCTAATCCATGTTGAGGTGACGCCGCGAAGAGGCGGAATAGCCAAGGCGGCTACGGCTATCGGCGCGAACACAAACAACCACATTGACACGAGTCCTTTCAGTAAGGCGCCGATGCTCATGGCTATCATGATGAGTTGCCCACTGAAGAAAGAGAGCAAATAGATCATCAAACCATCCCTAATGTCAGGGGTCAGCCAGACAGCGAGGGCAACTTCGTCCACGCATAACGCGCCAACTGTGCAATCGTTTGAGATCACATCACCGATCAATTTGTGGACGAGGGGTAGGAAGGTGTTAATGCTAAGGGCGAGGACCGTTATCAGCATCAATCCTAAAAAGTGCTCGATAGAAGCAGATGTAATTTGTGCAAATTCTCCCCTGAAGCCCCCGACGATTATGCCAAGCACAGAGATATAGAAGCCCAGCGCAATGATGAAAATCGCAGCTCCTCGTGATATTCGTGTGAGGCCCGTGAGATATGGGTTATTTTGTAGCCCGATGTTTTGTTCCTCGATGACCCGCCCCATTAAGTAAATGTAGTTCTCAGTGACTGCATTAGCGTGTTTGTCGAAGAGGGTTTGTATACTCATTTCGACAATCCCGCGTAAGGTGTTTTCAGGCAAATGCCACGACGGCGTGAGGTGATATGAGATTGACTTTGTTATGTTATAAATTATGCCCTTTATGAATTTGATAATACTATCTATTATATTATTGAGGTAGCCTTCAACCTTGCCAATTAGGTCAATGCGCGCATCGCCGGGCAAAGATGGGATGATAAAGGCTGGAACGGCCTGGCTGGCATATCCGGCATTAGATAAGTCGTTAGCTCTATCAAGAAGTTGAGGCGCACTGGAAGTAGCAGGATCACTAACCTCTTCTTCGGTCTGAGCGACATTGCCCTCGACTACTTCGCCCTGAGCTATAGCCTGTGAGGGTACAAGCATCAGGGCAAAGAGAGACGCGATGAGGACAAGGGCAAAACGTAACACGACGGATAGCTTAAGATTGACGGCGTTAAAGTCTTGGGCTCCTATCAATGCCTTTCTCATGGGACCTTCCTTCCCTCCCTTTTATCTTTGACTCTTCTCTTAGCCTGAACATGTCAATCAGACGCTCAATCGTCTGGACTTCGTTAGGGGTGAGAAAATCCGGCACGTTGCCTTCCATCCTCTCGATAGCCATCAGGCCAATGAGGGCATAGATATAGTTGGCATACTTAGAGGTGTAAGCTTGCAACCCCTCACCGGATAAGATTGTAATCTGTCGTTCGTGCTCCTTCATGGTAGCAAACCACGTCATGAACTCTATCTTTTTATTCACCCAGAAGGAGAGTTTTTCAGGAGGTATTGTTGAGCTGTTATCCTCCTTGTTTATCCCCAGGAGCGAGCGCAGGTTTTCCAACATCTGCGCGTTTTGTACTGCGTTTTGGAATGTTGAAAAGAAGGCTTCGATGATTTCTTTTTGCCGCTCCTGACGAACCTCCATGTTAGAGGTATCTATGCCCAGCTGAGCTATCTTCTTTGCGATGCTTAAAGGAATACTGGCCTTGACGTTATGAGATGCCATCCCTTCCTTTACCGTGGATCTATTTTAATCGAAATGGCCTATATGGGGCAAGCATTGGGCAGCGCGTGATCGGCATATCGCAAGCGGAGAGCAAGGCGTTTGACTTATTCATCCCCCCCGGCAACTCTTCGCCTGCTTCATCACTTGACGCACGCGCGCTCAACAAATGGCTGAAGGTCGGAGCATGAGAAAGGTGTATGTGCCAGATGCGACGGCTCTGTCCGCCCATTAACCGCTCATCCTATTCCCCCGCGTGAGTCATCCTGGTACAGGTGGTTGATCCGTTGATTTACTCCTCCCCGTCTTTTCTCTCTTGTAGTTGTAATGAGGTGATAAGAGGAGACGGAAGAATGGCATTTCTAAGCCGACGGGGAGGACTTGTCGCGCAACACGGTAAAGCGCTCTTGCGTTCTGGAAGGCAGAGATTGCAAGGCGAATTGTCATAAAATGTAAAAGCAAGAGGAAGAGCAAGGTGAGTGAGGCGCTAACATAGATAGAATAGAAATAGATAGGGATAGGTAGGGACGCCGTTGGGTAGTCGGTGACCCGAATTGGGATAAAGTCGTCTCGAATTATTGACGTGTAACCCAAGACCGTGGTGATTTGAGCGACAATCTCATCAATGGGGTTGTCGTAGGAAGTTGCCGCGCGAAGATGAGGTAAAAGAACCTGCTGCTCATAGACCGAGCGATCGTGATCTGGGCTAAGCGTCACGAGGTCGATGGAAAAGTTGTCCGTGAAGCGAAGGATGGCATCGCGCTCAACAACCCGTCCGTATTGATTCTTATGCGAGAAGATTAGGGCGAGTTGGGCTGGCGGATTGATTTTGAAGAGCGCAATAGCGCAGAAAAGAGCCGCTGCGCTAAAGAATGTCAAACGAATGAAGTAAGACAATATGGAAGTTGCCACGCCCGTAAAGATGGGAGTCCCTGTACGCCTATTCATCGATTATGAATTCCTCATCTTGGCCGAAACGGTAACTTGTTAAGCCGAATTTCGTGTTTCGACTGAGGGATAGTGAAATTAGATGTTGTTGTCCTTTCTCACAGGAGACGGTAACTGTTGAAGGCGAGGGAGCGACATAGGTGCAACGAATATCGCCTTTAATATTATCCCCTTTCTCCTTGCCAAGATCTGTGTGGGGGCCTTTTTCGGCATTACTTATTTGATGGACGATTAGATTGCCATCTTCGGCGATCGTGATCTTGAACAAGTCGAACACAGTCATAGCGTCCTTCTCGCATTTAATTTGTATAAGCCGATAAGGAAGGTATCCTTCAGTAACCTCAATAAGGATGGCTCCCTTATCTTGTGAGGACGACAAGCTGGCGGAAGCAAATCGTCCGCTTTCTGCGATGTAGTAAAAGCTAGCCCCTGAATGTTCGGCAAAGCCCATGAAGAACTCGTCGCACATGTTCATGGGGGCCACTTCTTCTGTGCGCGGCGTAGCGACTAAGACCTCTGTTTTTGTAGAAATAGGCTCGGGTGTTGGGGGAGCGGCTAATGAGAGATATTCTTCAGGGGTAATGGTCGTTGGTAGCTTAACATTAGGTGCTTGGCTTAATATGATAAAGGCAAGTGATAGGGTACTCAGGGCAACAGGGAGTACAAAGAATACCTTTCTGCTCATACCTGGCATTTTATCTGACCTACCACTTCTTTACAAGGCACGGGGGGGGTATTAGTTCATTAGAGAGGGTGGGGAATTAGAGTTAGGCAACGACCAAAAATGAGGGATTTCCTTATAATAGAGGTATGGAAAACGCTACCATTAAAAAGATGATCAGTAAGGCATTTATGGTTGCCATGGGCGATATATTCGCCATGAAGGAGTTGGGGATAAGCAAAGAGCCCTCATCTATCGATAAGCTAATAGAAAAAACGGCCTATGTGGGGCTTGCGCTTAAAGACAGCCCTGATCTCTTGGCTGGATTCTTTAATCCCCGAGCAGTTATTGGTATGCCACTTGAGGTTATAGGAGTTCTGACTTGGATCTTGCGAGAAGGTGGGCTAGGGGATGAGTTTGCGCAAAAGATGGTTAAGGAGTGGGTTAACTTTTCAAGGCGGTATGCTGATGGTGTTCACCTTTGGAATATCGCCAGTGACCCAGATGTGCAAAATCCCCTTATAAAGAGGGCTGTTGAGGCTTACCGCGTTATCCTATTTAACGTCTTAAGTAAGGAGGACATTTTAAATGCATACTCCTTGAATAAGACACCTGATATTGGGGAAATCATCATCAAATGCCCGGCGATTAGAGATGAAGTTAAAGGTCTTGGCGAGGATGTCGCCGTTGGGGACTACTTAATGCGTCTAATACTTGAAATAGACCCGCGCTCATATAATACATCAGACAACTCTAAGGCCTACAACGCTATATTGAATATATTCGCCGACCTAATATATGAAAACATTGAGCTTGTGTGCGATGGCATAGGTAACTTCAATATCAAGGATGCTTCAAACAAAGGCTTGGTTGAAGAATGGGTTAATTCTTTGGTAGATAACGCCAGAAAAATTGATCCTCAAAAGTTTAACAGCATCCCTGAGATAAAGAAGCGGTTCAAGGAGTTTGCATCCAGGATGCCTGAAAGCGAGTATATTCAGGTGCTCGATAAGATCGCTGAAGCAGCTTTTTGGGACAAGACCAGCAACAATAATAATCGCCTGCCCACTTTAGCCCTGAAGGTGCTGGAATTGCTATGCGATGACGCTCTTGAAATGATAAGTCGCGAGGGCAGAGAGATTCCGCTTAACATTTATAGGATGGCCAGCCTAGCCGCAAAGAGCGCGCACGTATATGAAGTCCCATTGGAGGAAGTTGTGGTAAGTAAGGAGGATAAAGATGCGTTAGTAGCTGTTGCGGGGGATAATCTGGCAATGTTTGACGGAGGTGTGTTAGGGGTTACGCTAGAAGACACGTTAAGCCAATTGGATCCCATTCGATCAAGTGACGACGAGATCATTAATGCACTGTTGCCTTTGGTGAAAGGCGGGAATCGCTTGCATTATGACCATAAACAGTGGGAATCTCGTCTTAAGTCCATTATGCCTGAGCTAATAAACAGGCATCAAGATTCGATAAATCTATCGCATGCAATAAAGAATTGGATGCATCTTCTTGGCGATGAAAGCGCCCTTGATAAGATGATGAAGTCACCTGATTCATCTGTGCGGCTAAAAGTAGCTATAGCCAAGGAGTTGGGTTACTTCCCGGAAGATAGCATCAAAGATTTAAAGAACGAAGATCTGTTGAATGTAATACTCGATTTCAAGATGCACGAGAGATTAGGAGTCGAAGAAACCTTAAACCTACTACGCGAGAACATCCAATCTCTAGATAAATTTAGTCTGCCTATCCCACAGATTAAGGCAGTGGAATCAGGAGATGGAAACCAGGCCCATCAAAATGCAATCATAAATCCCCATGATAGGGTATTTGAGATTGCAGCAATCTTGATCCAGAGTCCTGATGTATTAGAGAAGATCGCGCTTCTCGCTAAGGATAAAACCTTTAAGATGGCCTTATTGGAGATAGGCCGCTACTTGAAGCCGGACATCCCGCTTACACCGGAGAAGATTGGGATTAGCGAAGCTGAATATATAGAGGCATGTGCGGTTTCGGCTGCTTGGATGGGCGGTGAATGGGTTAATTTCCTGCATAAGGAGGTTTTAAGGGCCACGAGTCAGGCAAAAGGACCGGCGGAGCGAGCCGAGATTATCCAGGCGTGGTTGAACAGCGGCTTGGAATTTGACGAAGCCAGCGCAAAGGTTTTGCTTCAAGCATTGCCGGAAGATGAAATTGTTAACTCGATAGGAGCACGCCCAATCCGCTACTTCGAGAAGAAAGAAATAAGCGCAAAAGATTTGGATGTGGCGGCTGTGCTCCTTTCTTTCTACATTGCCAATGATTGTGTTGCCCCTCATCTGATATGCAAGCACCAAGAGGCAATCCTCAAGAATCTGGCTAAAGACAAGATCGATTTGCAGGATATAAATACGATGTCAAAGCTGCTTGATTATGGTGACACTGAAATCAAGCGCGACATTCTCAATTTAAGCGCGGGGGGTACTGCTGATGATATAAATATGGCATTTGGCAAAGATCAGAAAATCCCTGATTGGGCAGTTGTTACTAAACTGGTACTCCACGACGTTCGCGAAAGAATTGATCTAGGCATAATAAAAGAATTGCCGGATATGAATCCAAACAAGTCCATACAGCAAAGCCAATTGACCGCCTGAATTGAGTCGAAATAAGGGCATCACTTATTTATACCGAGGCGTTGAGAAGCTGATTCTAGCGCCCGATGATGTCTCCGCGATAAGGGAATTATTCGGAGATAGGGATGATATTCTCCTGTCAGTAGACAATCACACTTTTATATCTCCGAACATTTCACAAGAGCTATTACCTATCGCAAAAGCCACACGCTTTTCATGGTGGCATAAAATAAGAATTAAGGCCGCGTTATTATGTAACGAATATTATTCGGGGGTAAACTGTGTTCTTGAAGAAGTTTCTCCTCTCATCCCTGAATACAACCTGCGCTGGATAAACGCCTATGTTATCCCTCACAAGCATAGGTTACAAATAATGCCGACCGTTTTGCGTTGGCATAAGAGAGATGGAGTGGCGTCAAGTGTCCTTGTGATACCATCAGCCAGAATTGGTGACCCGCATTACATATGGCCACTCATAGTCATATGGAAACGCTGGTGTGCCAGAGATTCTTCGAGACGAGCGACGGCCTGTATCTTATATGAGGAGACCGACTCCCCAAAACGCATTAATCCTAGGGCATTAGTTTCTTTCGCCGAGAAGATAGGGGTTCGCGCTCATGTGACAGATAATTTGGCTACCCTCCTTTCCGCGTCGGATAATAGTTTTTGGGAGAAGGACTGGTCTTGTCCCAAATTTATCTTGCCAGTTTTTCGAAACTCCCCCAAGTCTCAAGCGGTAGGGCGTGTAATAGAAAAGGCAGTCCCAATAGATCGACACGTCAATCATGCCTTAAGCTTAAGTTATGCTTTACCTGGGTTTCCTTACAAGGCAGTCAGATGGGCCAGTAAGATTTGCGGAATACCATTTAGTGAGGATTTGTGCGATGGGTTTAGTCGAGCGGAAGCCTTAAAACTGCTTATTAAGGTGAGTGATGACGATGAGCATTACTTCTTAACCGAGAAAGGGGCTGCTAGCTTGGCCGGTAGCCAACACATATTTCAAACCAGATTTCTCCTTTGGTCTAAATATTTTGTTAAAGACACTTTATCTCACTTTAACCACACCATTTCTTCGCAGTATATTTTAGCCTGGTTTAGAAGATGGTTCATAAAAGAAGAGTCAAATGAGAAGAATTTTGTGTGGATATGGGGAAGCGGTGAACCTGTTGCGAATTGGACTTATAAATTGAATTTGAAGAGTGATTTTATGATAACATATCGTCCTGATGGTGTTTTTGTGTATGAGCACAAAGGTAATCGCCGTCTTGCTTTTATAGAATGTGATGGTTGGCGACAACCTAATCAGCGGCAAAGGAGCAGAGCAACTTTTACATCATGGATGAGGAAAGCAAAGATATTTGCCCGCTATCTTGCTTCTAAAGAATGGAGTTACCTGGGCGACTATCCGCCTATTGCGCTAGTTATAACTGAAAATCTTAGTAGAGCTATATTGGATTGGGAGGAAGTTATAGTATCCCTAAAGCAAGATGGGCTAAATTTTTTGCCGGTGTACTGTACAGATTGGAGTAACTTACTAGGGCCAGCGAATGGATTTAATTGGCATTCTGTTTGGGATGGACGGCAATTAAAAGATATTCGTGAGGTGCTCGCCTAACCATTCTAAACACGTAAGCCAAGAGTTGCTGCGATACGACTTAAAGTTAAATAACCGATCGGATATTGTCTTTGTATATCTTTGAAATGAAACCCGCTTAAGATAAGTCTTGACACTTTTATGTATCTAAGCACGGCCAGATTAAACACAGGCAAATCTTCTGGCCATAACTCGCTGTTCATAATACATTTTGCCCACATATAAATCTGTTTCGGAGATATATGCGAATTAAGTCTGCTTGAAAATAAGTATACCTGACTCTTTGATAATACATTCATTAAGTCTGATAGTCTATTGCACATTCTCTCTCCTACACTAAAATAATAATTTCTACCCTTTGCGTGATAGTAAATAGAATTATTGTCGCTATCAATTGATATGCCTCTCTTATTTAGTGATATTGCGCTAGTTATAGTTATAGAAGTGTGATAAACAATCTCTAACACAGATATGCAGCATAGATCCTCTATACTATGAGGCGTTATATTAAAAAACTTTTCAAGTTTATCCTCTCTTAGTTGATTCAATAAATCGTTATTAAACTTAACAAGCGGTTTTATGTATGCCCCTTCGGGGCTTGGGTTAGACGATCTATGCCCTCTCTTCGTTTTTATACCTATCTTCTTTCTAAAGTAAGAAAGATAGGTTTTAGTAGTACTAATACTGTAGCCAAGTTCTTTCAAATATTCCTCAAAGTCTGATATAACTTTTTCATTATCTTCGGCATTGCCACAGCTTCTCAATAAAAAATTACCTATAATGTGATCTACTATCGGCCTTGACATTTTAACTACCTAACCATTGACTTCTTAACAATTTTAAGGCTTCCAGATTTTTGTTTCTTTACAAATAACACATTGTTTTGTGACTCTCCGATTTTTATGTAGATATAATCGCTAAACTGTAGGCCTTTATACGAGCCACCTCCATTAGGGCTGACGTCTACTACTATAATCTTTCTACCCCGAAGTGCTTTATCTACCTCTTCGGCAATCTTATTGTCCCATTCTGTCTCTGTATCAGTTATTATGAGTATGACATTACTCCTCTTGATATTTGCCCTTGAGGTAACCTTAATCCAAGGCGACTTTTTGCCCTCTTCTTCAGCGGTCTGAAGTACCCTTTTCTCTAGTTCCTTAGACTTATCACAGAACAGTTGCCAAAGAACATGGTCTAATCTAGTACCACCACTACCTTTCCATAAAAGCTTTTCTAATTTATCATAATCTAGGTTGATTATCTCCCTACAGTCATGCACAGTTGCATCTCCCATTACTATATTTGCATAGTTGTTTTTCTTTGCCAGTCTTAATATAAAGTTCTTGATTCTTGACTTTGAAACATTATCTGTCATGCTACCACTTGTGTCAATTATTATAGTGGTAATGTAAGGTAGTTCGGTCTTTGACGGCCAATACAAGCCAAGGGATCGTGCCGACCCAGGTGGCATCGGTGAAGAAACTATATTTTCTCCCTCACCGGAAATTTTTATGAGGGACGATATCATTTCAACAAACCGTCTGAGGGAAAAGCCTTCTACATCCTCTTCTTCGTTATCTTCACATAGCTTTGTAACTGCGCTCCCAGGTTCGAGAGAATGCTGCCGCGAGTAGTTGTAATCAGCCGTTTCTCCGCGTAAATATCTTAGCCGGTCTATAAGGCTGCCTATGGTTGATTTTTGAGATTGATTGTTGCTATTACTATTATTATTGATATTAAGCTCTTCATTAGACCTGAAACCCATATCAGGTATGAAGATGCCACTCCGTTCAAAAAACGCCTTAAGCAGGCTCATCTCAATGTTCCGAATAGTTGAGCCACGTGCATTCTGGCCCGATGCGGAAGAATGGGGGCCACCAGACGCGCCCTGAGCCGACGCAGAAGTCTGAGAGCCACCAGATGTGCTCTGAGGCATTTGAGTACTCCACCCTTTAACCCCTTGTTTCTCATTCCTGTCGGCCTGAGATGTGGGCGCTCCAGATGTGCCCTGGGTTGCTTGAGGCGCAGCAGCGCCTTGCGACGGAGCAGCGGCGCTTTGGCCTTGGGCATCTTGAACCTGAGATGTGGGCGCTCCAGATGTGCCCTGGGCTGCTTGAGGCGCAGCAGATTGTGATGGAGCATCAGCGCTTCTAGCCTTGTTCCTCCGCCTCTCATCCTTTTGAGGCGCAGCAGCGCCTTGCGACGGAGCAGCAGCGCTTTGGCCTTGGG
>CAKZRZ010000066.1 GCA_937918955.1 uncultured Arenicella sp. | reverse complement strand
TCACTGTCAGCATGCTGAGCGTGGCGATTAAATGTTTAGCGGAAAGTTTCATAGGGTTTCTCCTATTTGTTACGATAACAGCACTTTACTCCTCTCCACCTTAACCCAAACTGAACCAATATGAACAGTGTGAAATCGATTGTTGTGCTTACTGGCGCTGGTATTTCGGCTGAGTCAGGGATTAAAACCTTTCGCGCCGATGATGGTCTTTGGGAGAACCATCGAGTTGAAGATGTCGCCACGCCCGAGGCATTTGAGCGAGACCCTTGGCTTGTGCAAAAGTTCTACAATGAGCGTCGACGACCATTGCTTTCGAGCAGTAGCCTTGATCAAAAGAGTTTAGAGCAAGAAATTCGCCCTAATCCGGCGCATAAAGCCTTGGCTAAGCTCGAAGCTGAGTTTGACGGCGACTTTCTTCTTGTTACTCAAAATATTGATAATCTTCACGAGCAAGGCGGCTCACAAAACATCTTGCACATGCATGGTGAAGTGTTAAAGATGCGATGTAAGTCGACTGAGAACGTGTTTGATTGTTTTAACGATATTCAGGTTGCTGATCTGTGCGACTGTTGTGGTGAGGCGAATAATTTACGGCCGCATATTGTATGGTTTGGTGAAATGCCGCTTTACATGGATGAAATCGCTTTGGCTATTTCCAATTGTGATTTATTTGTTTCTATAGGGACATCAGGCAATGTTTACCCTGCCGCGGGTTTCGTTCAAATGGCCAATCAGGCCGGCGCACAGACAATTGAGATCAATTTAGAAGAGTCTTTGGTAGCGAGCAATTTTGATCAGGCGGTTTACGGAAAAGCGGGTGAAGTACTGCCTATTTGGGTCGACGATTTCTTGCTCAGCCAGCCTAAAAAATGACTTAGCTCGTAAAATTGGCACGTTTCATGCTAACTGATTGGCATGATGAGTAAAGAAAAAGGTGTCGACATGCTAAATCAAGCGCTTGCGGTTGATCATTTAACGAACCGTGTTTTATTAGTTGAATCTAATTCAGATACAAGCTGTTCTATTAGTCGTAAGTTAAGCCAACTTGATGGTTACCTAATAGAAGAAATTCCTAAACTCAGTATTGCTCCAGCCTTAGTAAAAGTTAGTTCGCCAGATCTGGTGGTAGTTTCGGTCGAGTCTTTAAACGATATTGATTTAGAGCCCCTGCAAGAAATCAAACGAGAGAACCCTTTGCCTGTCGTAGTGTTTGCGCAGAATCACGCTGACGGCGCGGCTAAGGCCGCAGTAGCGGCGGGTGTTACCAGTTACATTGTCGATGATGTCTCTAATGAGCGTATGCCGGTGATTTTCGATATTGCTATCGAGCGATTTCTGCAAGTGCAAACACTAAATAACGAGTTAGAAACCGCAAAGCGTAAGCTGGATGACCGCAAGCTTATTGAAAAAGCCAAGGGTATTATCATGCAGCAAAAGGGCCTATCAGAGGAAATGGCTTATCGCGAAATGCGTCGTGCCGCAATGAATCAAGGTCGAAGCATGGTTGAGCTCTCACAAAAAATTATCTCCCTAACCGAGTTGATCGGAGAATGATTCAAAATTGTGCATGCTCGGAGTGCGCATGCACAAATTTTGCGCAAGCCAACCTTAAATCGTACGCAAAAACTAAAAATGGCATGGACTAAGCGTTTAGCAGAGACAAATTGCCTAGTAAAAAAGTTGGCACGGTTCATGCTTCCCCAGAGAACGAGTTATATCTATAACTGATTGTAGTATTGAGACAGAGTAACAACGGGGTTGTTTTGTCATTATTTAATCACTCTTAAACTTATTAATTATTTAAGCAATGACGCTGATCTCTCACTGATTGGCGACAAGAGGTGATTTTTTGATTGGCAATAAACACACACTGAGGTACTCATGTATTCCGTATTTTTAACGTTTCTGACCAATAATATTAAGACATTCCTTATTGGTATTACTGCATTACTTGTTTCTCTAAATGCAGTCGCTGAACTGGGCGAGCCAGAAAAGGACGAACTCAAGTTTGGGTTTATCAAGCTGACAGATATGGCGCCAATTGCGATCGCGTATGAGAATGGCTACTTCGAAGATGAAGGGCTATATGTCACGATTGAAGCCCAAGCAAACTGGAAAGTGCTGCTCGACGGAGTTATTGACGGTGGATTAGACGGCGCACACATGTTAGCTGGTCAGCCTCTTGCTGCAACCATCGGATACGGTACAAAGGCTCACATTGTTACGCCTTTCTCAATGGATTTAAACGGCAACGGTATTACTGTCTCAAACGAAATCTGGGAACAGATGAAGAAGAACATTCCTGTTGAAAACGGCAAGCCTGTTCATCCTATTAAAGCTGACTATCTAAAGCCGGTTGTCGACGATCTTGCCGACCAAGGTAAACCATTCAAAATGGGCATGGTTTTTCCAGTATCAACGCATAACTATGAATTGCGTTACTGGCTAGCTGCTGGCGGTATTCACCCAGGCTACTATGCGCCGCACAAAGGCGACACTGCGGGCACAATCGACGCACAAGCGCTTCTATCAGTAACACCTCCTCCGCAAATGCCTGCGACTCTTGAAGCGGGAACCATTCATGGTTATTGCGTAGGCGAGCCTTGGAATCAACAAGCTGTATTTAAAGATATCGGCGTACCAGTAATTACCGATTACGAAATTTGGAAAAACAATCCAGAAAAAGTGTTCGGCATGACTAAAGAGTTCACCGAGAAATATCCAAACACAACTGCACGTGTTGTAAAAGCATTGATTCGTGCCGCTAAATGGTTAGATGAAAATGACAATGCAAACCGCCCTGCCGCGGTGAAGATTTTGTCGCAATCTAACTACGTTGGTGCGGACTACGATGTGATCGCAAACTCAATGACAGGAACCTTTGAATACGAAAAAGGCGACAAGCGATCAGTGCCTGATTTTAATGTTTTCTTCCGCTATAACGCGACCTACCCCTACTACTCAGATGCAATCTGGTATCTCACACAAATGCGACGTTGGGGTCAAATTTCTGAGCCGAAAAGCGATGAATGGTTTAAGAAAATCGCTGCTGATGTGTACAAGCCTGAGATCTATGAAATCGCGGCAAAAGAGCTAATTGCAGAAGGTTTAATAAGCGCTGACGAGTTCCCTGATTTCGCTACTGAATCAGGCTTTAAGCCAGAGCAAACCGAATTCATTGATGGCATTTCTTACGACGGTAGCAAGCCAAATGAATATTTAGAAAAGTTCTCGATTGGCCTAAAGCAAGACGTGCTTTAACGTCAGTATTTGGCAAAACGATTCATCTAATATAAATAGAGTAGAGCAAAAAATGAGCAGCACAAGTAATTCTAGCCGCGGACTGACACTGGGTTCTTCTGAACCAGCGGTGGAACGACTGATGAAGGCGATTTCAACTTTCGATTATAAAAGTGTTGTTTTCCCAGTATTGGGGGTCGTCATTTTTTGCTTGCTTTGGAGCCTTGCTGCGAGCCGCATTGATACCTCTTTGGGGCAGTTCCCAGGGCCGGCTCAGGTATATTCACAAGCCCACACTCTGGTAGATGAGCACTTTGCTGAACGAGACAAAGAGAGCGCTTTTTACGAGCGACAAGAAGCGCGAAACGAGAAAAAGTTAGCTAAAAACCCTGACGCGAAGATCAAAATTCGTAAATACACCGGTAAAGAAACATTCTTTGATCAGGTGGTAACGAGTCTTCAGACTGTAATGTTTGGGTTTTTGGTTGCCTCTTTGTTTGCTATCCCGTTTGGCATCGCGTGTGGTTTGAGCGATGGAGTTTATAAAGCGATGAACCCATTGATCCAAATTTTCAAACCCGTCTCACCATTAGCTTGGTTGCCGCTGATTACCATGGTGGTTAGCGCGACTTACGTCAGTGAGTCTCCGTGGTTCGAAAAATCATTTCTTGTTTCGGCTTTTACTGTGGCGCTCTGCTGTTTATGGCCAACTTTGATTAATACTGCTGTTGGCGTTGCTAATGTTGATAAAGACCTGCTCAACGTAAGCCGAGTGATCAAGCTGCCAACCGCGGTTCATATTCGGAAGATTATTTTGCCGGCGTCTATTCCAATGATTTTCACAGGTCTGCGTTTGTCACTTGCTACTGGCTGGATGGTGTTGATTGCTGCAGAGATGTTGTCGCAAAACCCTGGTTTGGGAAAATTTGTCTGGGATGAATTTCAAAATGGATCTTCAAACTCGCTCTCGCGAATCATGGTTGCGGTAGTGGTGATTGGCTTAATCGGTTTTGCCCTTGATAGAGTGATCTTGTTGGCTCAAAAAACCGTGAGCTGGGACAAGCAAGCGATTCTGCGCTAAAAATTTAAGGGGAAAGTTATGTCTATTAAAAAGAAGTTTCTTGAAATATCAAAAGTCGGTATCGAGTTTCCGACACCGAATGGCCCATTTTGTGCCTTGAAGGACGTCGATTTCACCATCAATGAAGGCGAGTTTGTATCGATCATCGGCCATTCAGGTTGCGGCAAATCAACTGTTCTAAACATCATCGCGGGTTTATATCAGGCTACTAGCGGTGGCGTGATTCTCGATGGTAAAGAAGTTGACGAACCGGGCCCTGATCGCGCGGTTGTGTTTCAGAGCCACGCGCTCATGCCTTGGTTAACGGTTTATGAAAATGTGGCGCTTGGTGTCGAGCAGGTTTTCAAAGGTAAGAAGACAAAGAGCGAGATCAAAGAGTGGGTTGAACATAACCTTCGTTTGGTCAAAATGGATCACGCTATGAATAAAAAGCCAGCCGAAATATCGGGTGGTATGAAGCAGCGAGTTGGTATTGCCCGCTGCCTCGCAATGCAACCAAAAGTGATGCTAATGGATGAGCCCTTCGGTGCGCTAGACGCATTGACTCGGGCGAACTTGCAAGACTCCGTGATGCAAATTCAAAAAGAGCTCAACACTACCATTATTTTGATCACGCACGATGTTGATGAAGCGGTACTGATGTCCGATAAGATCATCATGATGGCAAATGGTCCAGCTGCGCGAGTTGGTGAAATTTTAGAAGTTGATTTAGATCGCCCTCGTGAACGAGTCGCGTTATCCAAGAGTGATCAGTTTAATCAATATCGTCAGCAAGTACTCTCGTTCTTGTATGAACGTAAAGGCGTTGTTGATATCGAAGACGAAAAACGTAAGCGAACGATCGAAAGTGACGACACTATCGATAAAGACAAAATCGCTTAGCTTACTAGAGAAAATAAACAATCTGCTTGTCAATGATGGCGAGCATAAACATGTTGCAAATAGAACTTCAACGCCGATGCATTCTGTTTGAGATTATCGAAAGCGCTGTCACAGACGCTTAAATATTATGAAAATTATTAGCAAAAAAAGAAGAGTTTTAGCTGCGAGCGTACTTTCAAGCGCCGTTCTTTCAAGTATGTTTGGGTCGACTTCGGCGATCGCTGACGAGTCAAAAGACAATGGAAAATTCTATGGCGACTTTCGTCTACGTTATGAATCTGCATCGCAAGACAACGCGCTTGAAGACGCCGATGCACTTACCTTGCGAGCAAAGCTTGGCTATCAAACAGCGACTGTTAACGGTTTCTCTGCTGTCATTGAAGGTGAAGCGAATATAGAGTTGGTTGATGATTTTAGCGTGCCTCCTGCAGGTGTGCGTCCGGGTCAATTCTCGGTTATTGCTGACCCAGAAACTGAAGAGATCGATCAGGCATTTGTTCAGTATAAAACAGACAAACTTACTGCCAAGGTTGGTCGACAAGTATTCACTTTAGACGGCCATCGTTTTGTGGGTCACGTAGGCTGGCGTCAGGACCGACAAACCTTTGACGGTGTTGTCGTTAAGTACCAACCTGCTGCCGGTTTTACTATCAATGCGTCTTATATCGATAAGCGAAATCGTATCTTCGCTGAGGAGAGTGATATCGATAGTAGAGATATGATTCTTAATAGTTCGTACAAGACCTCATTCGGCAAAATCACAGGCTACGCGTACTTATTAGAAGTCGATAGTGCAATGGATAATTCACTAGATACCTATGGGGTTAGCCTTACCGGCTCAAAGAAAGTTAATGATACTAAGTTTCTGTATGCCGCCGAATACGCGACTCAAGAAGCCAATGATACTTTCGATACGGACTATTTTTTCTTAGAAGGCGGCGCAGTGATCAACGGTATTACGGCTAAGTTGGGTTATGAAGTGCTTGGCTCTGATGATGGTCAAAGAGGCTTCGCGACCCCTCTTGCAACGCTGCATAAATTTAACGGCTGGTCAGATCAATTTTTAGGAACTCCCGCCGCAGGTTTAGAGGATCTCTATGTCAAGGTGGCAGGTAAGTTGGCAGGTGGAAAATGGCTAGCAGCATTTCACTCGTTTTCAAGTGATGACTCGGTTGCTGGTGTAGATGACCTGGGCGACGAAATTAATTTGCAATATACCCGCAAGATTAGCGACAAGATCGCTGGCGGCGTCAAGCTAGCGAACTACTCGGCTGGAGATGCTGTATTCGGCAAAGTCGACACAGACAAGTTTTGGATGTGGGCGAGCTACAAGTTCTAAACTAAACGGTATCTGAACTTAATTAGCGGCGACGACGATCATGTTATCGCCGCTTTTATATGTCTACGAAGTCGCTTCGTGGCTTTTTACTGAGACAGTAGCCACCATTGAGTGATAATAATGCCAAGCAAAATTACGCTAACGCCTTTCCAAAAAACAATCGGGTTGCTTTCAATCAATGGCTTTGACTCGATAGACTTTAGAATGTCGGCACTCGGTGTGTTTAGACTATGCTGAAATTCTGACATCGCTTGATATCGATATTTGGGGTTTTCGGACAATGCCTTTTGTAAAACGCTGTTAACCCAAGTTGGAACATCGTCACGAGAATTTTTAAGAGTGTGTAGCGCTCGATAGCGCCAACTATCGAAATTTCTTGGGATAGTAGAGTTTGAACGAAAGGTATTAAACGGAAGTTCTCCACTTAACATTTCGTAAATAATTGTGGCGATAGAAAACAAATCAGAAGTCGATGTCGAAACGCCATGAACCAAGGTCTCAGGGGCGATATAAGCCATGTCGCCGAGAGGTATGTCGGCGTTTAGATTTTGCGAAATCTCATCTATCCCCGCAATCTTCATTGTGCCGAAATCGATTAAGCTTATTGAGAGATCTTCATCAATGATAAAGTTTTCCGGCTTTAGATCTCTATGCACCATCTTACTTCGATGCAGTACTCGAACTACCTGAACCATGCCATCTAGTATTTCGCGAATCTTCGCCAAGCTCGGTGCTGGATTATCGATCATCCATTGCCTTAAAGTGGTGCCGGGTAGATATTCACAATTGTGATACAAAAACTTACTCGATACCGGCGGAGAGAGAATCTTCATGATGCGCGGGTGTGTTAGCCTGCGGCCAATCCATTGCTCGCGTGCAAAGAGTTCTAAGTAGGCCGTGTCGTCTGCCATGTTGATCGAAGGCGCCTTGAGAACTCTGAGTTCATCATTTTTGCGATCTTTTGCTAGATACACATGGCTCCGAGTGCCGTTATGCAGGCTTCTAATGATCTCGAAGTGGTCAATGGTATTTCCGGGTTCGAGCGCGGGAGGAATTATCAACTCGTGTAATTTTTGATGCACCTCTTCTAAGCGTTCAATCGGCAACGATGAAACTTCGACAATTAAGCAGCTGATATTGTCTTCACTGCCTTTGTCTAAAGAAGCTTTGCCAACATCGTGTGCGATCTGTTCTAAATCAGCATTTTGCGATACCAGCTTCTGTAGCTCCTGAGAATCAAGAACGTCGTGTACCCCGTCAGTGCTAAGTATGAACCTGTCACCTTTTTGAACCTTCATCGACATGTGGTCAAGTTCGATCCGAGGCTCGATACCAAGCGCTCGAGATAAAATGCTTTCGTTGCCGCGCCGATAGTTGTGGTCGCGCGTAAGTAGCTCTAGGGTTTGATCACGTAGGAGGTAAACTCGACTATCGCCAACATGCAAGATGTGAGCGGTATGAGACTTAACGATAAGCGCGCTGAAAGTGGTTACGAAACCATCGGCACGCGTATGGCTTTGTATGCCTTGTTGGTAGAGCCAAGAATTAATCGAGCTAATGACTTTTGACGCGGACTGCTCGACCGTCCAATAATCTGGCGTATTAAAATAGTCAGAGATAAAGTTAGTCGCCGCGGTTTGACTGGCTAGTTGAGCATTGTCGCTGCAACTGACGCCGTCTGCGATACATGCCGCGGCACCTTTGTATTTACGGGCCGAGTGTTCATTGGGAGTTCTGGCGGTAAAGGCATCTTGGTTTAATGCCTTTACCCCCGCGTTTGAATAGCCCCCAAAACTTAGGTGTAGTTTTTTTTCGACCATTTTCGGCACATAGTAAGTGTTGTGCCACTCTTTGGCTTAGTTGACGTTAATTAATTGTACATTACCGTCTTGATCAACTTCAGCCATATGTCCCTGAGGCTCTTCCAAGAAAAGCAGTGTAACAAAACCCAATACCGCCGTAGCTGCAATAACCAAAAAGAAGGTAGAAGGGTCAACTAATGAGTAAATAGTTAGGTAGACTACGGCGCCGACGTTGCCATAGGCGCCAGTCATTCCAGCGATTTGACCCGTTAGGCGACGTTTAATTAATGGAACGACCGCAAATACCGCACCTTCTCCGGCTTGCACAAAAAATGAGCATGCCATTGCAGTAATAATCGCTAGCCATAACGGCCACGCACTATCAACCAGCGACATGGCAAAGTAGCCTAGAGCAAGGCCAGCGGTAAGAATGAGTAGGGTAGAACGACGGCCGAATTTATCGGATATCCAACCGCCACCTGGGCGAGACATTAAATTCATAAACGCATAGGCCGATGCGACCATTCCAGCTTTTACGGGATCAAGCGCGAAGGTATCAGCGAAAAACAATGGCAGCATTGAAACTACCGCGAGCTCTGAGCCAAAAGTTGCGAAATATAAAACGTTCAGCACCGCCACTTGTTTGAACTTATAGCGATGAACTTCCGGCACCGGAGTGGTTAGAACTTCTCTATTAGCATTAATTGCTTTACGTGAATCAAAAAGAAACAGAACTGTCAGCAAAGCATAGATTGCTACAGAAGTCGTTTGACCCAAGAGCTGTACCGCCGGAGACGCTAGTTTCCATGTGAGCAATGACAGTGCGGCATATAAAGGCACCTTCATTATAATTAGAAACACAAGGTCGCCCTTACTGGTAACCTCCATTGCGCCTATATTTTTAGGCTTAAAGTAAGTGGCGCCTTTAGGGGTATCACTGGTGTTGAAGTAAAAAACAAAGCTAAAGATAAAGCACAGTGCGCCCGTTATCATTATAGAGTAGCGCCAGCCATCTTCTCCGCCAAACCAAAGTGCAATGGTCGGAAGCAGAAAAGCCGCAGCTGCAGAGCCAAAATTTCCCCAGCCGCCATAAATTCCTTCAGCAGTACCAAGTTCATTCGCTGGAAACCATTCGCTGACCATGCGGATGCCAATAACGAAACCTGCTCCAACAAAGCCTAATAAGAAACGGGCAATTGCGGCCTGCTCGAACGAATCAGCCATCGCGAAAGCGAAGCACGGAATGGAGCTTGCTAATAGTAATGCCGAATAAACTTTTCGTGGACCGTATTGGTCTGTCAGCATGCCGATGATGATTCTAGCGGGAATCGCTAGTGACACATTCAACAGGAGTAGCGTTTTGATTTCACTGCTGCTCAGGTTTAAAGACTGTGCAATTGCCTGAAGTAACGGCGCAAGGTTAAACCACACCACAAATGTAATAAAGAACGCCATCCAACTAAGGTGAAGTATCTTCATTTTTCCTGAGAAGGAAAATAAGTTAAAACGCTCGGTCATGATGTTATGTGCCTCGTTGCCATAAATTGAAAGCCGACATTGGCTATCGAAAATTTTCTACAGTCAAGCAAATTGTGTGCCAAAGTCGAACTCGAGTGTCGTAGGGCAATGGAGGCATTTAAAAATTAGCTTTGTGCAAGATTGGTGCGCAAGGTGCACCAATCTTGCACGGTATTGGGGTAACTGCACCTAAATGCGTCAGCAATTCCTTGCTATGGAAAGTGGCATGCTCCTTGCTTGACATTGGCTGCTTGATCTCACTTGCCAAGTTAACTGGGATTGGTAAACGAGATCGATTCATTGATCCGCGTGATTTTGGCCAGCGCCAGATAAATAGATTATTACGCGGTTCAAGAGGGATAAAGTCACCTTAATCTAAAGGTGATTGAATATAAGTTGATTGAATTTAAGGCGGTTGCATAAAGGCGAATCGCTTATTAATAGAGAAAATTATGTCTAAATTGAAAGTGGTCGTTGTTGGTAACGGCATGGTTGGCCATCATTATGTAGAAACATTGGCGAACTCCGATGTTGATGCTGACATCACCGTAATCGGTGGTGAAACTCGCCCAGCCTATGACCGAGTTCACCTGTCTGAAGTATTCGACGGCAAGGAACCATCCGATTTAGCAATGACCACTCGTGAGCACTACGAAGAACTCGGTGTAGATGCACACTTTGGCGACTTTGTGGCGAGCATTGAGCGCGATGCAAAGACCGTTACAACGGTTGGTGGCCAACAATTTAGCTATGACAAGCTAGTGCTTGCGACTGGCTCGTATCCATTTATTCCGCCAGTGCCAGGGCATGATCAAGCGCATTGTTTAGCCTATAGAACGATTGATGACCTGGCTGAAATTAAAGCGTCTGCAAAAGGCAAAAAAGTTGGCGTTGTTGTGGGCGGAGGCTTGCTAGGATTAGAGTGTGCTAATGCTCTGAAAAACCTTGGTCTAGAAGCGCATGTGGTGGAGTTTGCACCAGGCCTTATGGGCGTTCAGCTTGATGACGGCGGCAGTCAGATGTTGCGCCGTAAGATTGAAGACCTCGGGGTGAAAGTTCACACCTCTAAAGCAACGCAATTGATCTCTAGCGGTGATCAGCATCGCTTAAAAATGGAGTTTGCCGACGATACTGAGCTCGAGACGGACATGATTGTCTTTTCTGCGGGCATCCGACCTTACGACCAACTGGCGCGCGACGCGGACCTAAAAGTCGGCGAGCGCGGCGGTATCGAAATTGATTATCAGTGTAAGACCTCTGATGAAAATATTTTTGCCATTGGCGAATGCGCCGTGCTTGGTAACTTCATCTATGGACTCGTTGCACCAGGCTATCGCATGGCAGAAGCTGCCGTATCTCAGCTAAGTGACGATAAAGTATCTTTCACTGGCGCTGACATGAGCACCAAGCTAAAACTTCTTGGAGTCGATGTTGGTTCGATTGGTGATTCTAAAGGCTTGGCT
>CAKZRZ010000065.1 GCA_937918955.1 uncultured Arenicella sp. | reverse complement strand
TCAGCTGCCCAAAAGGTACCGTCAACAGTTTGCATACCGCGCTCTCTGGCTTCGATGGCCAGTTGCCGTGCACGCTCGTCACCATAGCGATTTACCGGAAAGGCTTTTGAAACGCTCTCACCATTAGCATCGGGCCAGTTGGCTTCCCAATACCATGATTCTTTTACCGTTCCATCTTTAAGTGTATAAGTCTTGCGATATGTGTAAACGCCAGTGATACCAGATTTATTGTGTCTACGTTTAATGTTACAAAACTCTTTGCGGCTAATTGGCGGATGTTCTTGAACCAACTGATCGCGGTATTGTCTAGCACTTTGCAACGCTAGATCGCTACCACCGTACTTTTTATCGGTGAAATTTTTTACATGGCGCTTTCCATGGCGACGTAGACTGACTCTCCATGCATGCGCGTTGTGACGCTCGCAATCGATTCGTGAAATCCCATATGAGTCATTGGGTGTGTTGTTTGTTTTACTCATGTTAATACTCTCAAAAACTACATAGAGAAATTCGGTGCTCCGAGAACAGCTCGTCTAAAGCACCAAATGTCTCAAAATTTCGAATAAACTTTAGCTATCAAACGCTGCAGAAATAATTTCGCCTACGCGGTTCAATCTGCATGTAACTTCGCCAAGGAATTCTCCTGACCGGCTATTGGTAAGCTTCATTCGATATTGGCTTTGACGGCTTGAATGATCGTGGTCAAGTTCTGCAGATGAAAGGTCGCGATTATTAACGACAATTTTCGCTGCATTTTGATCACGCTGTTGCATCGCTTTTACTGCACAGCTACGAAAGTTTTGCTCAACAGTTGCCGCGTGCGCACTGTTGGCGCCTAGCAATGTGGCCGAAAGAAGTAGAGTTGTGAAAATTCCAGTAGTACGATGAGACATAATAATATTCCTGCATTACATTTAGATTAAGAATTCGATTTTTCGAACCAAAATCAATCCGTCAAACCTAAAGCGGAAGGATTAAATCTTGGTGACACCTAAACGTTAATCTCGCTGGAGTTATTTTAAAAATGAGGTTTTTTTATTCTTGGCATAACCTCTCGATATATGAAGCAAGATAATGGTGCACAACTAAATCCTATCTTGGTGCATCTATCTAAAAAATTATAAAAGATAGTGTTTTTACACTGCACAAATCCGGTGCGCAAGTTGATCGCTCTGGAGTGAGCGTGAGATAAATTTATTATATTGTTAAGAAATTTTAAACGAACCATCCTTGGTTCATTCTAAAACTGTGTCTCGCGCTAAGATTAAACATCAAAGTTTTAATGACACGGCGTTCGACTATTAGAGAGCGCTGCTAACTTTTTCCCTCGCTCTTTTTGCTGCTAAACGCGCTTGCTCCCGAGTTTTCTCGATTTGTGCCCGCTCTTTTATCAGTTGTTTTTGCATAGCCTTAATCTCCGTGGCCGACTCTTTAAGTTCTGCCTTAAGGGCATTTTCATTGGAGGCCTCTAATTCAACACTTTTAAGTGCTTCGGCTAACTCATACTCAGCGACCGCAAGATCTGATGCACCAGCGATAAAAAGCTCGATATCGTTGTCACCCAAGACTTCGAGTTCCTTCAGCGCCTCTAGCTCTTTAAAGCTTCCAAGCCCACTCAAGCCCTGCAATCCAATTAGACCCTCAAGCCCATTTAGGCCTTCCAAAGCTTTTAACCCTTCGAGGCCCTCTAAACTATTGAGAACTTCAAGTAGCCGTACATCGTCAGTATCGCCATTGGTTCGAATACGAATTATACGATCCCCGTCGCTGAGCTGACCATCTAACTCTAGATCAAGATCACCATCGATACTTATACCAACTTCCTGCATCAAATCTTCATACTTAGCTTGGTCTTGCTCTGTCATTTTTCGGCGCTCGCCATTCTCAATGACATACTTTTCACCGTCTTGCTCAATGTAAGAGACTCCTTCGCCGTCGATTTTAACGGTATGCTTTTGAGCTTCTTTTAATAACACTTTCACTTTGCGCTGTTGTTTTGCGGCGTCACTAGCTAAAGCTAAAGAGTATGCTGACGCAAAACATACAAGGAGCCCTGCGGCAAAGCTTATAAGTAATTTTTTAGATGTGTTAAATGTAGATTTAATATTCAAAATTCGTTCCTCTAATTGATTAAACATCTTCCAAGAACAAAGTAAGCTAACCGAGTATGTGGCAGACACGGTTGATAGGAGCGCATGACCATAATGGTGCTGATCACGCGAATCAGAATTTTTTAACACAAGGTAATCGCAATACAGCTCTTGGTCGTGCCTAAAAGCTTTGCGTGAAAAATACACAATGGGGTTAAACCATAGTAAGCAAACCAAACCATCCCAAGCCAAGTTAAGCCAAAGGTGGCCTTGACGAATATGCTGCTCTTCATGTTTAACAATGAGGCCTAGCTGGCGAGCGCTCAATTGCAGAACTAATTCGCTTGGGAAATATATTGTCGGCGAAAGAAAGCCATAAACCGCTGGCGAAAAGCCCGCTTTTCGGACTGACACCACGGGATAACGAGAACTAATATCTAAGACCTCAGAGGTTTGAATTCGCCTCAGTTCTTTACGTAGATTTTGGTGTTGCCGTATCAAGCGTACACCTAGCAATAGAGCTATACCAAGTACCGTAATTAAAACGAGAGGCGTGTAATTAAAACTTGGCTGAACCGTGTTTTCTAGTGCTAACGGTGTGCTCGGAAGATACTGATAAACCGCGCGCTGAACTGGCTCCACAACACGCGACCCGGTGAAATCAATATTCGATAGAATCGCACTTGTGATTAGTGCCAACGGCACGCTCAACCATAAAAGATACAGGTTATAGAGGGTAGCGAGGCGTCTTAAAATGGAGCGTGCAATCAGAAAAATGCCGAGCAGCAAGCTAAAATCAACATTAAACTGCCAGAACCAATGTGCGAACTCAGTCATTCTTCGCCTCTTCCTCTAAGAGGCGTTTAAGGTAATCTAATTCTTCTTGTGAGAGCTGTTTATTCTGAACAAAAGTTGCTAACAATTGCTTTATATCGCCTTTGAACACACGCTCTAAAAAACCCGAACTCTCTTCACTGAGAACTTCATTCCGCTCAACGACGGGAGAATATAGATAGCGCCTCCCGTCTTGGGCAAACGAAACCACTTGCTTTTTCACCAAGCGATTTAAAAAACTTTTGACTGTTTTTTCAGTCCAGTCGTATTGTTGCAAGCGCGCGACCACTTCGCCACTGCTTAATGGAGACTCCTGCCACAGAACCTCCATTACTTTGTATTCTGATTCACTAACTCGGTTAGACATACTTTGCTTCTGAAAAACTGTTGTTTAAGTAGTTTGTTTAGTAAATTGATTACATATGTAATCGCAAGTAAGATTACAAGCGTAATCAATCCGCGTCAAGCAGGTTACAAAGAGTTAAACAAAAAGCATGCCGACCCAATACTAAGTAGCTGCAGTTGAGACCGTAACGATTAGGCGACGGCGATCAAGCCCATTAACACATATGCGGCTATGGTAATACCTCCACAGAACAAGGCATAAGGCAGTTGAGTTTTTACGTGATCGAGAATATCGCAACCTGCAGCTAAAGATGACACAGCCGTGGTATCTGACACAGGTGAACAATGATCACCAAACACACCGCCACCTAACACTGCGGCAAGTACCAGCGAGGGAGGTAAATCGAGATTTATCGCGATTGGCATCGCTATTGGCACGAGCAAAGCAAAGGTTCCCCATGAGGTGCCAGTAGTGAAAGATGCAAACGCGCCAGCAATAAATACCACCGCAGGCACTAAGAACAATGGTAAATAATCAGCAACTAAGCCAGAAATATAAACTCCGGTTCCTAGCTCTTTAACACTGGCACCTAATGCTATTGATAGCAGCAGTATCGCGACCAAGGGTAAGATCTCAGATACCCCTTTAAAGCCCTCTTCAATCAGTTGGCGATGGCTGAAGCGAGGCTGTCTAATCAGCATTAGAAACGACACGACTAAGGCCGCAATGGTTGCATATAACACCGAAGCAGAACCACTGCCGTCCATTAATTTGCCATTACCAGTCCAGAACATAAAACCAATCATGCCAAACACAATGACAGCCAAAGGCAGTAACATATCGCGCGCACGACCTTGGGTTTCGTGATTAGCATTATCAGATGAGCCCGGCATTTTTGCAGCGCCAGATTGCGTCAACTCAGTCGCTGCCATTGGCCCATAGACTTTGCCAGTCCAAACTGTGAAGAACACAACGACTAAGGTAGATAGAGCGTAGATGTTAAGCGGTATGGTGCCAAGCAAAATGCTCACGGCAGATTGATCCATTTCATAAGGAGCAATAATACCAAGAACAAATGCGCCCCAGCCGTTCAAAAGAATGAGTATGCAAATCGGTGCCGAAGTACTGTCAATAATATAAGCCAAGCGCTCGCGACTCATCTTAAACTTATCAAACAAACCTCGCGAAACAATGCCTGCTGTCAGCACACTTAGATTCGACTCAATGAAGACGACGACTCCCGTTATAAATGTCATCAGTCCTGTACGCCGAGCATTTTTTGCCATGCCACTGCGCACCATTAATTGCACCGTCGCATCAACGCCACCAGAGAACCGCATAAAAGCCAGAACTGCACCAATTAGTACGCTAAAAAGAATAATTCGTGCGTTACCTGAACCCGAAAAAACCGCGACAACACGTTCGATCGCTTGAACAAATGCATCGACCAAAAAATAGTTGCCCGTTTTGATCAGCAATAAATACTCGGATACGAAAACAGCTAAAACCAAAGCCGCTACAACCTCTTTGCGCCATAGCACAAAAGCGATGGCGACAACCGCGGGTAATAGGCTAAATATTTCGGGCATGCTTAAGCTCCTTGTCCAAACGCTCTAAGCCAGCGCTTAGATCTTGTATTAAATCATCACTGTCTTCTAAGCCTATGTGTAGCCGAAGCAAACGGCTATCTAACTTCCAAGGTGCTTGAGCGCGTTTGGCGGGAGCACTCCCGACCGGCAGAATCAAACTTTCAAAGCCGCCCCATGAAAAGCCCATTTTGAAATGCGTTAAATTATCCAACATTGCTGCGATGGCTTTACGATTGGCATCGGCGAGTACAATGGAAAACAATCCATTTGCTCCAGAAAAGTCGCGCTTAAAAAATTCGTGTCCTGGGCAGGATTCGAACGCTGGATGCAGCACACGCTCAACCAGATCGTGCTGGTCTAGCCAGGTGGCAACTTTAAATGCGTTTGCTTGATGCTCGCGCATGCGCACTCCTAAAGTTCTGATGCCTCGTAAGGTAGTGTAGATATCATCAACCGACGCGCACTGCCCTAACTCATAGCTATTATCTCGTAATTGAGGCCAAGCATTAGCATTAGCACTAGCGACACCAAGCATCACATCAGAGTGGCCGTTGAGATATTTGGTAGCCGAGTGAATCGACACATCAACACCAAAATCTAACGGTCTAAAGTTAAACGGTGAAGCATAAGTATTGTCGATCATAGTTACGACAGAGTTAGCTTTGGCTACGTCAACAATACTCGGTACATCTTGAATCTCCATGGTCAAGCTGCCGGGGGACTCCAGAAAAATCACTTTGGTATTTGCTTGAACTAGGTCAGATATTTGACTACCGATCATTGGGTCATAGTAGCCTACTTCGACGCCCATACGAGCCAAGGTGCCTTGGCAAAACTCGCGCGTTGGCTCGTACACAGAATCGACCATAAGAAGATGATCCCCTGCACTCAAAAACGATAATAAACTCGCTGTAATCGCCGCTGTTCCGCATGGGTAAACATAGCTGCCAGCTGACCCTTCTAACTCACACATGGCGTCATTAAACGCTAACGTGGTGCTTGTGCCCCGTCGACCATAATACTCAGCCGCTTGACTACTTTGGCTACTACTATCGAATTGATAGTTTTTATTGAAGCCAGCCTGCGCCATTTCAGCGACGGTATCGAATACAATCGTTGATGCTCGAGATAGCTTAGGGTTGACCGCAGATCCAGTGTATTTTTTATCACGCCCTGCGGTAATTAAGGCCGTGTCTTTTTTCATTTTAGAACTATACCCTATCGCGCTGAAAATCGCTGTTGCAGCGCAAGACCAGCAATAATGAGGGCCAAGCCAATTAGTGTGCTACCAAGAATGGGTTCGTCCAAGAATAGACTGATAAGCACCAAAGACAAGAATGGCGAGATAAATATCAGGTTGGCGATACGAGCGGTGTTTTCTGCCAGCTTCATCGCTCGTAACCAAAGCACAAACGCCAAACCCATCTCGAAAACGCCAACGTAGATGCCGCCAATATACGCCTGCCAAGGCTGTTCAAGAAGATTTGCAAAGGCGCCAGAATAAAGCGCAACAGCAATGATTATTGGCAAGGCAAAACAAAAATTCAGACATAAGCCAACGATGGGTTCACGCCGGTCGCGTTGATTAAAAATCCAGTACAGCGACCAAACAACCGTGCTGGCAAGCGCTAAACCGACGCCAGTTAAGTTGGCAAAGTTTAAGCCCAATACATCTCCACGAGTGGCGATGGAAAGCACTCCAAGATAACACAGGGCGGCGGCTACTAAATCAAATCGGCTCAGCTTCTGGGACAGCAACGGCACGGCTAATAAACTCATTACAATCGCCCAACTATAATTCAATGCCTGAGCCTCCTGAGCGGGCAAGGACTCATAGGCCGAAAACAATAAGAAATAATACAAGGCGGGGTTCATTAAGCCAAAAAGGAACGATGCTAGATAGTCTCGTTTACTAAGCTGAAACAACTGCTTAATGCGCCCTTGCACCAACAAAATAAAAAGTAAAAGCAGCCAAGAAACGAGCGAAGCCAGCAATATCAATTGCAAGGGGCTCAAATAGGCTAGGCTTAGCTTGAACGCGGTTGCTACCGTAGACCAACATAGAACAGTTGCAAGCCCATACAAAGTTGCGCTTCTTTGCGATTTTGAAACTGAGTTCACCGGCAATACATCATGGTTTTTAAGGAATGCGCAACTCTATCATGCAATGCTTAAACCCCTGTAGCGCAATCGCTCTATCTAAACTCGCCCAAACAGTTTTCACTTGGTATCTAACACAACGCCTGCACGAGCAATGAGGGAAAACTCAATCCACTATGCTTCTTTTTTCTCAGTCGGCTTAAAAACTCCGGGGCCGCATAAAACCGCAATCGCGATAATGCCGACCAGCAAGCCCAACCATGGATCGAACACGCTGAAGGCCATCGCGGTTATTACCATGGCGCCGCGTTCGGTCGCATCATCAACCAATGACAGCGCGAGAGTGGCGCACGCAAAAGCAGTTAAAATCAAGGTGACGGCTAAGGCTAATGGCAATAGTGGTTCGAGCAGTGTCACTAATGGCAGAAGGATGAATAAAACAGGTAAACCTAGGGCGTAAAAGCTGCCAATGCTATCGAACAAAGAATCAACCTTATCTCTACCTTCTGCCCACCTTTTTAACAAGATGACCTGAATGCCTGTCCACAACACACCCTGAGTCGCGAAAAAAGGTGAGGTCAGCCCCATGAGTATGTTGCGTATACCTGTTGCCATGTGCGCGCGACTATTATTGATTTCGAGTTTTTCATCGCTTCTAGCCTTTTGAGCATCTTCAATCATTTCATTGCCGGTGATTACATCGCCAAAAAATAGTATGTAGGTTATTAACGCGAGCGGGAAAGAAGATAGGAACATGCTCATCGACGGCCAGCCAATATAAAACGGTGATGCTTTTTCCCATAGGGTGACGGTAGCGCCGAATACATCTAATAGCTCCCAGCGAATATTGTATTCAAACTCACCAGAGAACAAACCAACAACCCCCGCGATAATGAAGCCCGGTAGCAGACCCAAGCCAACTACCTTAGCTAAAGCTGGGTTTCGTTGAGCTGTAGCTAATAGCGGCTTCGAAAAAGCAAACATCATGCAAACCAACACACCGATTGTTCCTGCGATTGGAGCCGATTGAAAAATATTAGCGGCATCGCCGTCTTTAGTGACTCGTAAAAATGCGGCTACAGCGGCGCCTAATATAATCCCGCCCTTGAGAACATTAGGCACAACCTGTAGTAGCTTTGCGCCGAGGCCCGTCACTCCTAGAAAAATCAAGATAACAGCAAAATTCAACGACAGTGCCGTCATCGCTTGAAATTGAGAAGTATGATCACCGAGATAAGCCGGGGCCGTTATAAACGCAACAACGAATGGAATTGCCGGAGTAAGCCAACCAGGAGCATAAGGGTCACCGAAGAATATCCACGAAAAAGAAATCAGCGTACTGTGAAACATAGCCATGACCACGGCTTCTTCAAAACTTAAACCAAGTAAGGCCATAAAATAAGGCACTAATGCCAAGCCAGTAGCTCCCGCGACGGCCATGCCTTGTAGCATATCACCCAATTTAAAACGCAAATGAATAAGTGGGATACGTAGTGTAAATGGGCCCCACTTTACTCCCGGCTGCACTGCTCCTTTGGATCTTTTTGACGGCATTTTTTTGTTCTCATTGTTTTATTGTGTCGATGGCAAGCATAACTACAAATCTGAACTACAATCGCTCGCAGCTACTAAGAATACATTGTGCAACTAAACGTTATGTTAATAGATGCACGCGCACGAAGTCTTTAACACACGGCGCCGTTAACGCTAAGCTCGTTACCAAGAAGCAAAGACATAAGCCAATGAACTATTGACAATAGCTAAACAATTAAATACTGTTTTTATAGACAGTATTTAATTGTTTATTTTCAATATGCCTATTGCCCAGCCCACGCTTCCTCAAAAATACTACCTAGATCATGCGCGCGAGCTGTTTTCGTTTATTCAAAATGAGTGCGACCACTTACTAAACAATGATCATCGACAATACATACAAGGCCTTGATTCACTCAGCGATGCAGCGCAGTGCTTATTGATACGCTGCTTGGGGCGAAAGCCTCGATTCATCAAACGAGCCACACTCAGTTATGCCGAAATTGGAGAGATTATCTACCCTCTTAGCGAACTGCAGGCGGGAGACTATTTACGAACTGCTGAGGCCGACGATTGGCCTGAGCTTGTGCACGAATTAACTAAACCTCAGCTTATTAGCTGCCTTGCGCAGGCACCGGTTAAGCTTAAATCAAGCGACAATAAACAAAGCCTAATTGACAAGGCGAAAGCGCACCTTACCGGCGAAGACGAATCAGTAAAACCGTTGCTGTCTAACTTTATTGCGCGCCGCAGAACAGATTGCATAGACTATATTTTCTTTTTGTTTTTTGGCGATATTCGAAATCGTTTTCAACAATTTGTTATGCGCGACCTTGGCGTAATGAAAACTCGAAACGATGCAAAATCCGTCGCTCGATTTGATAACTTTGCCGAAGCCAATAGCGCTTTCATACTACAAGTGAAACGGCGTGATTTCATGCTAGAACCGACAGAGTTACGAGAGACCACAGCAAACTATCTACTAGAATCAGTCGTTATTGGCCAGAGTGCTAAAGAAACTCGCGATAGATTGTTACTGAGCGTTGGAGAAGAATTTCTTAACGAAGACCCCAATAAAGCAATTGAGTTATGGAAAGCATCTGATGACCCAAAGGCAATCGAGAAATGGGTAAGAGAAAGCTACAAAACGGGAAACCGAGACGAACTAAAACAAAGCCTCGAAGAGCTGAGAGTACTTCAAACCGCACCGAGCACTCAGGTGTTTATCGAAGACTTTTATTCACGTAAATACCTCGGCAAACGCACCAGCGTGTTTACTGACATGCTAAGAGAGACCGATTGCACCATCGAGATCGATGAGGCATTTATTAACGATGTTGAACTGGGCGTGATCGAGCATTATCAGAAACAAGGTATCACTGCGATATTTGCCGAAAACACCTTTTGGCGTGTGTTATTTGGACTTACCTTTTGGGATTTACTGTTGAGCCCTAATCAACAGCAATATTCAGAATTCGACCGCTTGCCAATGCTATTGAAGTATAATTTCTACGCCCAACAAGAAACTAAAATTGAACAAACCTTAGCCGAGTTCGAAGCACCCGAACAAGTAATTGCTAAGCTAACGCATCGATCTGTTTTGCATTACGGAAAACCAAACGGCATCTTTCGTTGGTCACCAACATTATTAAACTCAGTGCGCCAAGCATTAAGCTGTAAAAATGCGAACATGCTCGCAGATGTTTTGCGTCGCATGGCAAGGCACTATAAACACACTAAAGACGGATACCCCGACCTACTTATTGTTAAAGATCAAACTCTTCGCTTTGAAGAAGTAAAAGCGCCAGGCGACACCTTGCGGCCAAATCAACTGGTGAGCATTAATCGTTTGCGCAATGCGGGCTTTGACGTTGCTGTTTCTCAAGTACGTTGGGCAAGCAATCCTGATCAAATTTATTCAGTGGTCGACATTGAAACGACCGGTGGGCGCAAAGGTGGCAATGCAATTACTGAAATTGCGGTGGTACATGTTCGAGACGGAGAAATAATAAGCCAATGGTCAAGCTTGGTTAACCCTCAACGACATGTACCAGCGCACATAACTAGACTTACCGGGATTGATAACGCAATGGTTGCCGAGGCGCCAACTTTCTCAGAAATTGCCGATGAGCTCGAACAGCAACTTAAGGGCACAATTTTTGTTGCGCACAATGTAGGCTTTGATTACGGCTTTATCAAAGCCGCCTACGAGTCGATAAATAGAACATTTCGAAAGCCTAAGTTATGCACCGTTGCCAATTCTCGCAAAACCTTCCCAGGCCTAAAGTCCTACAGTCTCGGCGCTTTGGCTGAATACTTTGATATCGACTTAAATGGCCATCATCGCGCACTCAATGATGCGATAGCTACCGCGCATCTATTGCGTCTGATTCAAGAGACTCGCGCTAATAATTCCAATGTAGAAAGCGTTGGTTAATGCCAACTTAGTTTTGTACACAAAGCCTTTGGAGATAGCTTAAATAGCTTCAACAAGCGCGATTTGTTCGCGCACATCAGCAAGATGGTTCATTTTAAGCCATAGTGTTGCGCCAGTGTCTCCGGCAACGGCTGAGATAGATTCGCCCGCAGGAACTCTAAGCCAACTATGTTTAGTTAACAACTCACCGCTTTCAGAAATACTTCCATCAAGCACCAAGACTTCTGCCCCATGCTCCAGCTTAATCGACACTTCGGTGCCAGCCTTCCACTGCTGAAGGTTAACTTCTTCACGCTCGTCTATATAGAGAGGCGTGATGTAGACGCCAGGCTGGTGCGCCGCTGGAACAGACTTCATATGCTTGGTATTAAGTCGCACATGGGTACGATCTTCAGGGTCAAATTGCCAAAGCTTTACAAAGATTACGCAACCCGGTTTGGAACCTGGTGTATGACTTGATTGAGGCGGGTTTCGTATATATGAGCCCACACCATAATCACCATGTTCGTCCTGAAACACACCTTCTAGTACAATAATTTCCTCGCCACCTGTATGCACATGCGGAGAAAATTTACTTCCCGGCTCATACTTCACAATTGTTGTAGCTCTCGCGACTTCGTCGCCGACACGATCTAATGGCCGCCTTGATACACCTGCCATTGGAGAGTTAAGCCACTCCATATCAGCACTGTGAACAAGCACTCGTTTGTCAAAATCTGCATTAATCTTCATTCCAGACTACCCTAATTAAACCTTTCTCTAAGATCAGTTACTGTGGTCGACGCCAACAGAAAGTCGTCTCGACAAGTCTAGTTGAAGAAACCAATCTTACTTTTGAGCGAGTGCCTTAAGATTAATCGATTAGCATGTATACCTAATACTAACTTCACTCTAAACAATCTAAGCTTTGTGTCCGTTTTCAATCTCTGCCTATTTTAGAAGGCTGTGAATAAGGTCACGTTGAGCCTGAAGCCGCTCAGAACCACCGTCTACTCGATCAAGTAAAATTGAGCCCTCGAGACCCGACATAATAATCTTTGCTAACGTTTTTGGTTCAAGCGTTGAGGCGAGAGACGCTTTGTCTTGTGTTAATATATCTGCAAGCCATGCTTCGCTAATTTCAAAGCAACGACTCAGTAGAATTCGGCCTTGCTCATCTAAGGACTCGATTTCTGATGCCATCATGCCGAGTAAACAAAATTTACCGTCTTTAAGAACCGACTCGAATATATCGACCAAATCATTCAGCTTTGAAGTTAGGTCGCTGTGATTTGAGTTAATCGTCGTTAAGAGACGTTCGAAATCAGTTCCATACTTTTCAATTAAAGAATTTGCTAAGTCAGCTTTTCCTGGAAAGTAGTAATGCACGCTTGCTGACTTAATGCCAACTTCGTCGGCCAGTCGACGAAAGCTCAAATCTTTAAGCCCGGTTCGCTGAATAGAATCAGTGGCTACACTTTCAAGTTGTGTTTTCTTATCTGACATTAGCTCAAATACCTTTGCAAAGAGTTATTTTGTCCCACATAGGCCAACACTAAAAAATAACATAGAACATTAAGACGACCGAGCCTATTGCTCGGCCATCTTAGTCGCAAAAGTATATTATTCACCTGGGGTCATATGGTAGAAACATAATTTATTTCCATCTAAATCATATACGTACGCACCATAAAAGAACGGCATACGTTGGCCAGGTTCGCCACCACAAGTAGCGCCAAGCGAAATCGCTTTGTTATGTAGCTCTGCCGCGCCTTCAGGTGAACCACCAGGTATGGCGACCATTTGACCATTACCACAACTCTGCATACCTTCATCAGCAGGAGTGCATACCGCTAACATTGCGCCACCTGCATCAGTGCCGTAGAACTTGATACGATCAAGCCCCATAACTTGCTTGCCTCCGACCAGCCCAAGTAACTCGTTGTAGAATGCTTCTGCTTTAGGAAGGTCTTTTGAACCAATGGTTGCGTATCCGATCATTTTTATTACCTCAATTAGAATTTTGAATTAACAGCTATCTATCATTAGATAGGTTTGACTATATATATCTATCAGTAGGTAGTCAAAGATTTTTAAACTGTAATGATCAAAGTTTTCTGAGTAGAGAATGGTCAGCTAAGTAAAATTGAACCCACTGTCCGTAGAACCATAAGTCTCGCCTGCCTAGTGCGCCCAGCCTAAACTTATGGGAGCTGTAAATTAATCTCTGGAGATAAACAAAATTATGTCAATTCTTAAGAAATTCAGCGTACGTTTCGATAGCAACTTCATCGCCAACCAACGGCACAAACTTATCCATACCGAAGTCAGATCGAGAAAAGGAGGCTTTAGCCGAAAAACCCAACGTGTATTTGCCTGTGAGAATGTTGTTTGCACCGCCATTAAATGTGGCATTAACCAGAATAGGTTTGGTCACACCGCGCCATGTTAGATCTCCGGAAAACACAAAATCGTTACCGTCAACGGAACGTACAGAAGTGCTTTCAAACACAGCTTGCGGATACGCTGATTGATGAAACCAAGATCTACCCATTAAATCATCTTTAAGACCAGCGTCATTAATATCGAGCGAATCGATCTCTATCACCGCATTCAACTTAGCCGCGTTAATATTCTCAGGGTCGAACTCGAGCGAAGCGTCAAATTGATTAAAACGCCCGACGTAAGTCGATAGTCCTAAGTGTGTCACTTTAAATAAGAGACTCGCGTGCGTCTTATCAAGACTATAGGCACCTGCTTTTAACTTCGCCAGATCGGGTTGTACATTGGGAGTAATCAAGGACACACAAGCACTTAGTAGAAAGCTGCTTAAAAGTGCAATCGCAATCATCTTGTTCATTTTATACCTCTTTTACACATAAGATACGCAAGCGCTCCCATAACAATAGTAGGGATGGCCGCGTAAAATTGTTTTGGCTCATTTATTGCCGACAAAGCCGCGAACGACACAGTGCAGCTCACGAATAAAATCGGAGCTATTGGGTACCACCTTGATTTCGGTTTTTCACCAAGTCGCCAATGCCTTACAAATAAGCTAGTCACCGCCAAGGCCAAACATAAGGACAAGGTAAAGCCGAGGTAAGACAATAGGCTTCGCAAATCCGCAATCAATACTAGTGCGATCGCCGTGCACACCTGTAATACGATCGACATGCGCGGCGGATGGCCTGAACGCGCGGCAAACAGTTTCGGCAAAGCTCCATCGCTCGCCATTTTTGCATAAACGCGCGGCCCGGCTAAAACCATAGCTGTTATAGATGTTAGTAGAGAGATAGCGATTAATAGTTCAATAATTCGACGTCCAATTTTTCCGGTCATCGCTTCGGCGCTAACAACTGCAATATCAGCTTGACCGCGAAGCAACTCAATTGGCGCGCCGTAAACCATAATCACATTGAGACCAACACATAAGACCATCGTCAGCCCAGTACCAATCATCATGCCTTTAGGCACAAGCTGCTTAGCATTATGCACCTCTCCAGCAACGTAGGCGGCGGCGTTAAATCCAGAATAACTTAAGGAGATCCAAACTAAACTACTCGCAAATGCGAAAATGCTGAACGCAGCTACGGGCTCGTCATCTGTAACCGGCAGCTCGGCTGAGAAATAAAATTGGCCTGCAGCAAACAGCATTACAAACACTAGGGCGATTAACATAAAGGCCACAATTGCTTCATGCGCTTTCGCTCCCGATTTGGTTCTCACAATATGAATTAGGCCAGCGATAACAATCACGCAAACCGCAAGCAAGTTAGTTGCTACTGCACTTAAGCCAGGCAAAGCGGATATGACATAGCTTGCAAACGCCAATGCCGCAAATGCGATTGCGCCTGGGAAGCCCGCAAGCAATGAAACCCAACCGGCAATAAAACCCGCCAGAGGGTGTATCGAGCGTGATAAATATAGGTATTCCCCCCCTGAATCAGACATTCCTTGCACCAACATGCCATAACTAAGCGCGCCCATTAGCGCGATTAAGCCCGCTACAAACCACGCCAAAACAACCCATTCTTTAGAACCTAAGTCTGCGAGCGCAAAGCCGGATGTCGTATAGATTCCAGCGCCAACCGCGTTGCCGACAACCAAGGCCACGAGAGTCCATGTTCCAAATGAGTATTGGCTGGATGAGGTTTGTGCACGAGAGAGCGAATCATTCATTCGCCAATATTAACGCGATGATGGTACTCGGCAAAGCAGCTAATCGTGAACTGTTTGACACTGTTGAAGTAAATTCAACATGTGTTCGCTTCCGAGCTTATTCATTAACTCGATATTGTCTAAGGGTATTTGAGATGTATCTGGGTGTTGCTTGACGGCGCGATCCAAACTTGATTCACGAAGTAGATGCAGAATTGGATAGGGCGAGCGATTGGTGAAATTCTCGGCGGCGTCTTTCTCTGTGCCTGAAAACTGGTAATCAGGGTGAAAGCTTGCAATTTGAAACACACCTTCGAAGTGCATTTCGTCGATAAGCTGATCAGCAAAACCCAGAAAATCGTTAAACTCATAAAAGTCAGCAAGAGAATTAGGCAACACTAAAAGCGTTGTTTCAATGTCATCGTGCTTATTTAGTAACGACAATTCAACAACTAAGTCTCGGACTACCTCTTGCACCATCGCTGCGGCTGATGACTTGATACGGATACTGTTTTTACGATATTCGCGCTGCGCGAACGGGCAAAGGTTTAGCTCGATGACGATTGAAGTGAGCCAGTTTTCAACTTGGCTCTCAACGTAATTACCTTTTACTTTACTTGTCTTCACGACGATCACTTCGTAGTTTTTTTTCTACTCGATCTAAGCGAGTTTGTGCTTCAGACCAATCATTTCGATATTCCAAAGCTGCTTGATAATCGAGCTTTGCCTTGTCTAAATTGCCGAGTTGTTCATATGCCATCGCTCGATTTAAATGCGCAACATGCGGTCGCTCCACTCCTAGGTCGATGGCTCGATCATAGTCTTGAATTGCATCTTCTAAGCGCTTACCTAAAAACCAAAGATTGCCACGATTAACATAAGCCTCGCCGGTCTCACTATCTTTACTCAACGCACGATTAATATCAGCAAGCGCGAGCTTTGGCTTACCCATAGCCATATAGATAACACCGCGATTCACGTACGAGGCGACTAAATCTTTCTGACCAAGATTACCTTCTAATATCGCGCGATCGCACAAGAGCAGGTCTTGCCGACTAGCGCTACCAGTGGTAACCGCTACGCTTGATGCCCTCGCACAATCAGTAGCAAAAGAGCCTTCGCCTATTACTATGGAGTTTTGAGCATTGACGGAGTAGCTAATAGCATTGGAAAGCGCCAGCAAAGCGATAGCACTGATAAGTCTTACAAAACTGCGTTTAAAAACAGCCAAAGAACAAAATCGCATATCTCCTCCAATATTCATTAACCTTCACTTCGCTAACAACTCGCACATCAGCCTAGGCAATTTGCCTGAGGGACTGCAGTGGCGGCACAGTAATAATTTCTCGACTGCGGAGCAAACCCAGCACGGTGATTAAAATCACACCCGACATTAACCCTAGACCCCATAAACTCGGATGCCATTGCGCCTGCATGTCAAAAACGTTACGTTGCACGAAATATAAGATGGTCTCCGCACCGACACTGGCGATCAAACCCGCGATAGCACCTAATACCGCGAACTCTATAGTAAGCGCGCCAATGATGATCTTTTTTGAGCTGCCCAAGGTTCGCAAAATAGCATTTTCACGGAGCCTTTCATCGTAGGAAACACCGATTGCTGCAAACAATACCAAGGCTCCACACAAGAGAACCAATAGCAGTATCAGCTCTAAGCCTTGCGTAACTCGATTAATCACGTCGCGAATGCGAGCGACGACATCACCTAACTCCAGAACAACAGCGGTTGGATACTGCTTAACCATGCGACTGACAAACGGCGCTTGCTTGGCGAGCTCGCCAGGTTTTAGTTCAAGTATTTCACCTGCCCGAACAGCTGTGACCCAATTAGGCGCATAACGATCGAGGGCACCAGGATAGAACACCACGTAAAAATTAGGGTTCATGCTTTGCCAATCGACGCTACGGATACTTGCTAATGTGGCAGTAAACTTTAGACCACCGATACTAAATTCAATTTCATCGCCGACGCCAACACCAATTTCTTGCGCGACTTGTTGCTCTATCGAAAACTCTAAGCCAGCAGGAGGGCTAGTCCACCACTGACCGTCTTCAATGACATTGCTTACCGGTAGCCGACTGGTTTGAGTGAAATTAACTTCGCGACTCAGACCATCTGATTGGGCCATGCGTTCACGACTGATTGCTTCACCGTTGATCGCTACAAGTCGGCCTCGCACCATAGGAAACCAATCGGTAGTGCCTACCTTTTCTTCGTCCAATAATTGCCTTACGCCATCAACTTCACGATCAGCAACGTTGTACAAAAAGTGACTAGGCGTATCGGCCGGAAGTTGATCCTGCCATTCTGCAATTAAATTTGTACGCAAGCCAGTAACCACCAGCAACAGCATTAAAGTTGTTGAAAAACCAACGAGCTGTACCAGTGTTTGACCCCGGCGGCGCCAGAGATTGGCTAAGCCCAAGCGCACAAAACTGCCACGCCAACTGCCGAATCGCTGCACGAGCTTCAAGCATTGCAAGGCAATAAACGCACAGACCGCAAACAAGATAAATACAGCAGCTAAAAACAACAGCGAAGTAATTAAGCTTTCGCTGTACCAAAAGGTTAACAATAATAGAGCAATGATGCCTATTGCAAGCCTTCGGCCTTGACCCATCAGAGAATTTGGCAGATCGCGACGCAATACCCGTAAAGGTGCGATTGTCGGCAAATGCCAGAGCGCTGGCAAGGCAAAACCGAGTACGCAAACAAAGCCAGTAATCGCTGCAACAATCCACGGTCTCGAACCCGGCAATGGTAATTCCACACTAAACACACCTTTCGCGACTTCGAGTAATAAGTAATGCGCGAACCAACCAAATAAAATACCTAATGCAGTTGAAGCCGCAGCGATAATAAACAATCTCAGAAACTGACTTCGGCGGATCGAGCTCGTCGGTTGGCCCCACGCTTTCATCAAGGCCACTTGGTCGGTAAGACGGGCCGCGTAACGCTGACTGGCGAGTGCCATTGCCAACCCAGCAAGCAACACACCGATAGTGCCGCTAAGGAGTAAAAACGCTCGGCCTCTTTGCATCGCGTCAGCTAGCTGTTCTTCAGCGTTTTCTGGGGTCACTAATCGAAAGTGCTTAATCTCGCTACTGTCTTTTTTCGCCTCTTCGCGAGCATCAAACCATGATTTGTAAGCTGCAATTGAGTTGTCATCGCCGCTCATTAAAAAACGATAACCAATGCGGCTTCCAGGTCGCACCAGTTGAGATGCCGGCAAGTCATCAAGATTCATCATCACTCGAGCGCCAGCGGCGGCAAATCCAGTGCCTCGATCTGGCTCATTGACGATCATATTGCTGACCGTCAAATTCAAATAACCAACTTCAATTTTGTCGCCGATTTTAATATCGAGTAGATTGAATAAGCGAGCCTCAACCCATGCCTCGCCTTGAGCTGGTCCCTCGCTACGTTTAGAAACGCTGCCGCCATCCAAGTTGTCACTCAGCTCCATTTGGCCGCGAAGAGGGTAAGCCTTGCTAACCGCTTTAACTGATGCCAAGTGATTATTATCGCCAGCAAATACCATCGATCTGAATAGAGCCAGATCAGCAGTGGTTAACGATAGCTCCTGAGCTTTGGCTCGATACTCGTCGCCAATTTCAATGCCACCTCTTACTGTTAAATCAGATGCCAGAAAGCTGGTGATTTGCTGATTCAAGCCTCTTTCAACACGGTCTGCAAATAGACTTACTGCGGTTACGACCATCACCGCTAACACTAGAGCCGAAACAACTAGGTTTAGCTGGCCGCCTTTCCAGTCGCGCCAGAGTAATTTTACGTCGATCAAGTTCATGCCGCGCTCTCAGCTTTAGCAGTGCTAGTTTCTACACTTGGAGCGCTATATACATGACTCACTAACTGACCATCGTCGATTGTAATAATCGACTCGCAGCGCTCGGCTAAACGTTGCTCATGAGTTACTAAAACCAATGTTGTGTCACTTTGTTGGTTTAATTCAAACAGCAAATCACTGATTTTTTTTCCCGTAGCTTGATCTAAATTCCCAGTTGGTTCATCAGCAAATAGTATTTTGGGAGAGCAGGCAAACGCCCGCGCTAATGCAACACGCTGTTGTTCGCCACCTGATAATTGTTTTGGGTAATGGCTTGTGCGGTTTGATAAGCCGACTTTGTCCAGATACTCGATCGCTTTACTACGAGCGTCAGACTGACCAGATAATTCCATTGGCAACGACACATTTTCTAGTGCGGTTAAACTACCTAAGAGTTGAAAAGTTTGAAATACAAAACCAACCATTTGCGCACGAATAGCCGCTCGCCCCTCTTCGTTAGTAGCCGTAATATCGTGCTCACCCAGCCAAATTTTACCTGTCGTCGGTGTATCTAGACCAGCTAACAAGCCTAACAGCGTAGATTTACCAGCGCCCGAAGGTCCAATAATCGCGACACTTTGACCCACCTCAACTTGTAAGGAAATATCGTTCAATATAGTTAGGTCGTAATCAGCGGTTCGCACCTGTTTAGTGATACTTTCGGTACGGATTATGAAATTGCTCATGCTTGCAGTGTTCTATCTAAAAAGTTGGTTTTAATTGGCTCAGGCTAAATTAGGTTTAACAGGTTAGTGACGAAAAATATGATAACGTTCAAAATGATCCGTATTCGATATTTCAATACACTATTTCAATACACTATTAAGATGATCGTCACCGAGTGCCTTTATCTACACCTAGGCGACAGCAAACCCGTTATTAAGCGTAATGATACAGAATCGTTTGAAAGAAAAGTTCACCTTATGCGTGTGCTTATGTCTAATCTCTTGCTTTACTGCCAAGGCTTTAGCCGAGGAGCGTAAGCCACACTTGCTGATTTTCGGAGACAGCTTGAGTGCAGCCTATGGTATGGACTTAGAGCAGGGCTGGGCTCATTTGGTCGCACTGGAGCTCAGCGATACTCTTAAAGTTACCAATGCGAGTATATCTGGCGAAACATCGGGCGGCGGCCTAGCGCGCTTACCAATTACACTCGATGAACTAAAGCCCGATATAGTGATGCTTGAACTCGGGGCTAATGACGGCCTTCAAGGTTTATCAATCAGTTCAATGCGAGATAATTTGGAACAGATGATTAGGCTCATGCGCGACAAGGAAGTGACCGTGGCATTAGTGGGCATCTCATTGCCCGCGTCATATGGCCCGCGCTACATCGATAAGTTTCGCGCAACCTATACTGAACTGGCCGAAAAATATCAGCTGCCGTTTATCGACTTTTATCGCGAAGAGTTTTTCTTAGAACCCGATTCCATTCAGCAAGATGGCTTACATCCAACGGCCAAGACACAAGGTCGTGTAAAAGACATTGTTGTTGATTTTCTAACCTCGAACAATTTAATTAATTAGTCTTATGTCAATTACTCTCTACGGCCTTGGGCCATCTCGATCTTTTCGTTGCTTATGGGCGCTTGCTGAAGCAGGCCTTGAACATAAATTTGTATCGCTTGAATTGTCGAGCACCGACTCAAACGGAGCCAAGTCTCCTGAATACCTAAAGCTAAACCCGCAGGGCAAGGTGCCATCGCTAAAACATGATGACTTTGTATTAACCGAAAGCGCTGCAATTCTGAACTACATCGATTCACTCGCCGGTGGTCAATTTATTCCTACCGAAGCCAAAGCTCGAGCAAAATACGATGAGCTCGCCTTCTTTGTACTCAGCGAACTAGAGCAACCTCTTTGGACCACTGGCAAACATAAGTTTGCGATCCCTGAAGAACATCGCGTTGCACAGGTTTTGGACACAGCCAAATGGGAGTTTGAAAAGGCGCTCAATGCCTTCGGCAAACTGGCTAACATCGACGAGTTTGTACTGGGTAATTCCTTCACCTTTGCCGACATTTTAGTGGCTCAAACGTTTAATTGGGCTGAACGCTTTGGCTTCGATGTACCTACTGAATATTTGCAATACCGCGATACAATGTTCGCTCGCGACGCAGCGGTTAATTCAATTGCCAAATTTAGCTAGTCGATAGCTTTGATAGAGCTTTCTCTACCGCGCTGATATAAGGATGAACTTGAGGGCGGCTTGCACGAAGATATTCTAAGCCGTCATCGATAGTCATGCCTCGAAAGTGACAAAGGTAGCCGAGAACCGTCGCCGGCGCTCGGCAAACTCCGGCATTACAATGCACGTAAACGCGATGCCCTATCGCTAGCATTTGATTCAACGCTTTAATTGGTTCGGGTAATTTATTGCCCAAATCCTGCTCATCAAAATCAATAATTCCAAACCGCTGTACACTGATTTCATTATATTGATAAGAGCTTTGTAACTTCTTCCAGTCTATCCGATGTGATTTGAAGTCCGCATCACTTTGCAATGAGAGCACCGCCGTGACCTTCATCTGTTTGAGTCGTGCAACGTCTACACTATTTTGAGGTGCACTACCGAGAAATATATTTTCTTCGATTCGATCAAAATTAATCATAGAGCACCCCAATAAGTTTAGAAGTTAACAGTACGCTTAGGCGTGAAATTTAGCACTTTGACCCTGCACGGTATCAACCAATGCTTTCATATTGTCGGGCTGTGCAAAAGGCTGAATACCATGGCCTAGATTAAATATATGGCCTTTATCAGTCGCCTTATGTTGACCATAGCCTTCGAGCACCTGCATGGCATTATCTTCAACTTGTGCAGCGCCAGTGTTCATTACCACCGGATCCATGTTGCCCTGTAAAACGACTCGATCGCCAACTCGGGCTTTTGCATTAGCAATGTCCACCGTCCAGTCTAAGCCCAGACCATCGCAACCAGTGTCGGCCATCATTTCCAACCATTGACCACCACCTTTAGTGAACAACACGATTGGGACGTCTTTAGTTGCCGCATCGGACTTAATAGCACTAACAATCTGCTGCATGTAACTCAAAGAGAACACTTGATAATTCGCGGTAGAAAGCATGCCGCCCCAAGTATCAAATACCATTAGGCTTTGAGCGCCCGCAGCAACTTGCGCTTTTAGATAGGTGATTACGCTGTCAGTGACCACTTGCAAAAGCGTATGCGCCGCCTGCGGAGATTCGAACATCAAACCTTTAATACGGCGAAACTCTTTGCTTCCACTGCCTTCAACCATGTAGCTAGCCAAAGTCCATGGGCTACCAGTGAAGCCAATTAGAGGCACTCGGCCATCGAGCTCTTTTCGAATAACACGCACGGCATCCATCACGTAACCAAGTTCATCTTCGGCATCTGGCACGGTCAGCTTATTAATATCGGCTTCACTGCGCACGGGCTTGTTAAATACTGGACCAACACCCTCTTCTAATACCAACGCTAGACCCATTGCATCAGGGATAGTTAAAATATCAGAAAAAAGAATCGCCGCGTCTAAGCCAAAGCGATCTATCGGTTGCATAGTTACTTCACACGCTAACTCAGGCGTTTTGCAGAGCGTAAGAAAATCTCCCGCTTGTTTACGTACCGCACGATATTCAGGCAAATAACGGCCAGCTTGGCGCATGACCCAAATAGGGGTTCGTTCTACTTTTTCGCCACGCAGAGTGCGAAGGTATAAATCATTTTTAATATCGTTCATGGGCGCAATTATACAGGCTCACAATGACTCTGGGTGAACAGTTAATCGATCAACAGGATTAATTAATAAGATCGATGAGGCCGACTAAGCATGCAAAAAAAAGCCGCTGAGTAAATCAACGGCTTTTTCAGTATCAGCTGTTATACACTTAGTGCTGATTTAGGTAATTCAAAATACCCTCAGCCGCTTCACGCCCCTCGAAAACAGCGGTTACAACCAGGTCGGAACCGCGAACCATGTCTCCACCAGCGAATACTTTCGGGTTAGTAGTCTGGAATTTCATCGCTAAGTCAGTTGACGCTTGCACACCGCCCCAATCGTTAATTTCAATATTGAAATCAGCAAACCACGGCGCGGGGCTTGGGCGAAAGCCAAAAGCGATAATAACGTCATCGGCTTCAACAATCTCCTCAGAGCCTGGTATCACTTCAGGGCGTCGGCGACCGCGCTCATCAGGTTCCCCTAATTGCGTGGTCGCGAGTTTAACGCCTGTCACCTTGCCGTTTTCACCAACAATTTCAATTGGCTGACTATTCCATAAGAATTCAACGCCTTCTTCTTTCGCATTTGCCACCTCGCGCATTGAGCCAGGCATGTTGGCTTCGTCACGGCGATATGCGCACGTAACTTGCGTGCCTCCTTGACGAACAGAAGTGCGAACACAGTCCATTGCGGTATCACCACCGCCTAGTACTACAACCTTGCGATCTTTCATATCAACAAAATCGAGCGCATCTTTCTCAAAACCCATTTCCCGATTAATGTTCGATACTAAAAATGGCAAAGCTTCATGCACGCCATCTAGCTCTTCACCGGCAAAGCCACCTTTCATATAGGTGTAGGTACCCATCCCGAGGAAAACTGCGTCATAACCATCAAGCAATTCTTGAAAAGGTATATCGTTACCAATTTCGGTATCAAGCACAAATTCAACGCCCATCTCTTCCAT
>CAKZRZ010000064.1 GCA_937918955.1 uncultured Arenicella sp. | reverse complement strand
GAAACGTCAAAAGTTTGGCGCGGCGCATCAGATCGCCCAAGAACTATTCGCTTTGAAGCCGAATGAGACTCAATTTAAAGCTTTGCTAGCTTCAACGACAACCGGTGTTGGTGAAACTGAGGCTGGGATTGAGCTCTACCGGGATTTAATTGCCACAGAAGACGAGTTGCAAAAGTACTACTTGTTGTTAGGCCACGCACAGAAAACTCAAGGGGATATTGGCGGCGCGGTCGAGTCTTATCATCGTTTAGCCAAGCATCAACCAGATTTTGGCGATGCGTTTTGGAGTTTGGCGAATACAAAAACCTATCAGTTTACAGACCAAGAAATATCCCATATAGAAGACTATCGTTACCGCGAAAGTACTTGTGATAACGACAAAGTTCATTTTAACTTTGCACTGGGTAAAGCCTTGGAAGACCGAAAAGATTTTTCTGGGGCGTTTAAAGCTTATCGAGAAGGCAACGACTTAAACAGAGAGCTACTGAAATATCAATCGGGAGAAATCGTCAAACGAGTTGATGCGCAGATTTTTCGCTGTGATGAGTCATTATTTGAGAAGTACGCCGATGCCGGTTGCGATGATGCCGCACCAATATTTATTCTCGGTTTGCCACGTTCAGGCTCCACTTTGTTAGAACAAGTATTGGCCTCACACTCTAAAATTGATGGTACCTTAGAGCTACCTAATGTGATGAGTCTGGTCCATCGTTTACAAGGCCGAGATAAGGTACGCATCGATGAAGAAGCGCCTTATCCTAAAGTGCTAAGTGAGCTAGGTGCTGATCTGTATGAGAATTTTGGTCAGCAGTATATTGACGACACTCGCGTCTTTAGAAAAGACGCCCCGTTTTTTATCGACAAGATGCCAAACAATTTTTTGCATGTTGGCTTGATAAAGCTAATGCTGCCAAACGCCAAAGTTATTGATGCCCGGCGTCATCCAATGGCCTGCTGTTTTAGTAATTTTAAGCAGCTGTTCGCCGAAGGCCAAGAATTCAGCTATGGCTTACGAGAAGTTGGCGAATACTATCAGCAGTATTTGCGTGTCATGGACCATTGGGATCAGGTCTTACCAGGCTTCGTGCTAAGAGTTCAGCACGAAGATGTGGTTGACGACCTAGACTTGCAAGTGCGCCGAATTCTCGATTTTTGCGGCTTAGAGTTTGAGCAATCGTGTTTAGAGTTTTATAAAACCGAGCGCAAGATCAGAACGCCAAGTTCAGAACAAGTGCGCCAGCCAATTTATAAAACGGGCCTTGAGCAATGGCGCAATTTTGAGCCCTACTTAGGTCCGCTCGTGGAGGCATTAGGGCCCGAAGTACTTGCTCGATACCCCATATCGTAATGATTGCTGCTCAGAATAATCGTCTTCAGCGTTTTCCTAGTGAATGACCAACCGGGCGACCAAGCCCCAAGCTTGATGAACCAGCTCTAGTTGTAAGTGCTCTACATCGAAACAAAGGGGTAGGCGAAAAAACGGTTTGGCAAGTTCCTCGACTAAACTAACTTGATTGCCAAGGCTTAGTCGTCTTTCCAAGAGCCTTTGCGGCTCCAAGGGTCGTGTTCAGGGAATTCGTCCAGGTCAATTTCATGGTCGGGTACCGATGATTGCCTGTTCAAATCATATCGAGCGGTTTTATAGATTGAGATACACAGCATTAACGAAATCAAAATTAGCGGAGCGCCAGCGACGATGCTCGCGGTTTGCAGCGTTTGCAGGTCGCCCAAGAACAATAAAGTAATTGGTAGAAAGCTTAGCGCGCCAGCCCAAAATAATCGATTCCAGCGCATTGGTTCGTCGTCTACTTCAGTTTGAACTACTGATGCCAAAATATAGGAAATAGAATCAAACGTGGTCGCCAAAAACACAACTGCAAGCACAGTGTAGAGCGCGATTACAATAGTGCTAAACGGAAGGCTACCCAATATTGCGAACACGGCCGCCGATTGAGACTCGGTGTTTAGAATAGTTACCACATCAAGAGTGCCAGATAATTGAAGGTTAAGTCCATAGTTTCCAAGAACCATAAAGAACAGCGCGCAACCAAATGAACCGTAGAATAGAGACCCAATGATCATATTTGCCATGGTGCGGCCATATGATATACGAGCGATAAACAAGCCGATGGTTGGTGCGAATGCGAGCCACCAAGCCCAATAGAAGATGGTCCAATCTTGAGGGAATTGAGTGTCGTCGTAACCATTAAAACCACCGAAAGGTTCGAGGTAAGTAGACATAGAAAAGAAGTTTTCGAAAACAGTGCTTATTGATGAGAGCGACGCTTCGGCAATAAAGGTAGTAGGGCCAACAATAATCACAAACACCAGTAGAATCATGGCTAGCAGTAAATTGAAGTTCGACAGGCTTTGAATGCCTTTTTTAATACCTGAATACGCACTAGCCCCGAAGATAGCCGTGGCTAGCAGCAATACAAAAATTTGCATCGTGATATTTTTTTCAAAGCCAAATAATTGATGAAGCCCTTCGTTTAGTAGCGGTGCGCCAAGCCCTAGTGTTGTCGCACCGCCGCCTAGCATTCCGAATACAAAGAGCACATCAATTAGCTTGCCCCAAAAACCGCGTACATTTTTATTGCCGATCAAGGGCGCTACGGCCTCTGATAATTTTAGCTTTCGGTTCTTACGTACATGATAAAAATAAGCGATTGGCAGAGCTGGAATCAAATAGATTGACCAAGCTACCGGACCCCAGTGAAAAATGCCGTAAGCCGAGGCCCATTTGACCGCTTCGGCCGTGCCACCTTCGAGTAAGAAAGGTGGCGATTGATAATAGTAGGCCCATTCAATTGGTGCCCAAACCATAATGCCAACCCCGATGCCTGCGCAAAACAACATCGACGCCCAAGATGAAGTTTTGAACTCGGGTTCGGAGCCAGGCTCTCCAAGTTTTATTCGGCCAATATCACTAAGCGAGACGTATAACATGAACAGAAAGCCGCCAAGGCCCAACATTAGATATGTAACGCCAAAGTTCTCAACAACAAAATTTCGAGCAAGACCTACGTATTCCTTGCCTTGGTCTGGCCAAATTATTAACGGTATGGTGACCAATAATAAGAGCGCAAGTGAGCCTAAAAAAGTAGGCTTATCAATCAGCTTGATCGACTCCTTCATATTAATAATTCTCCAGTGGTGTTGTTTTTCGTTATTTTTGCTTTTGTCGATCTAGCATTCTTAATTGGCTATGTAAGCTCGTTGTGCTCAAGATAATGACTGCGCAGATGACGCGAAATCGAATTCGGGTCATCGCCGCTCGGCCATGCAGCACTCGTTTACTATCAAACGTGCGGTCGCGCGTTAAACCAATTGCTGGTCAATGATAACGTACATCGCGCTTTTCATCTAAGAAATGCCGAGAAACCGTTAGCTCGTGCAATGTTTGGTAGTGCACTGAGTAATCGCGCAGACATAGTCGCGGTATGCACTATAAATTGTTAGCCTTGCTTTTAGTTTTTGTGGCCTACATTTGTTTGTTTCTGAGATTATGCGTTATGAATTTTGATTACATTATTATTGGTGCCGGGTCTGCCGGTTGCGTATTAGCCAATCGATTGAGTGAAGATTCAAGCAAGCGTGTTTTATTGCTCGAAGCCGGTGGTAAAGATCCGTTTTGGGAGTGGCAAATACACATGCCGGCAGCGCTTGCTTACCCCATGAATGGCACACGCTACAATTGGGACTACCATACCGAGCCTGAGCCCTATCTGGACGGACGCGTGATGCATTGCCCTAGAGGTAAGGTCCTTGGTGGCTCCTCGTCAATTAACGGCATGTGTTATATACGCGGCAATGCCTTAGATTATGATCGCTGGGCCCAAGAGGATGATTCTTTGAGCCACTGGAGTTATAAACATTGCCTACCGTACTTTCGAAAAGCAGGTAATAGGAATATTGGTGCGGATGACTATCATGGTGATTCTGGCCCACTAAGTATTACTAAGGGAGGCAGTGATAACCCTTTATTCAAAGCTTGGATCGATGCAGGTCAGCAGGCCGGTTACCCGTATACCGAAGACATGAACGGTTACCAGCAAGAAGGCTTTGGGCCGATGGATCGCACCACAAAAAATGGTAACCGAGGTTCGACAGCGGTGGGATATCTTCGCCCTGCGATGAAGCGCTCAAACTTAACGGTGATAAAGCGTGCCCACGCCAAGCGTTTGCTTATGCAAGATAAGTCAGTGACGGGTGTTGAGTATGTAAAGCGTGGTAATTCTTATCAAGTGTTTACCAATACTGAAGTGATTCTATCGGGCGGCCCAATCAATAATCCGCAGTTATTAATGTTGTCAGGTATTGGCCCAGCAGAGCAGATCAGAGAGCATGGAATCGAGCTGCAACATGAGTTGCCGGGCGTTGGAGAGAATTTACAAGATCATTTAGAGATCTATCTGCAAATGGAATGCACGCAACCGGTATCGTTGTTCAAGTATTATAATCTGCTCGGCAAAGCGCTCACGGGTGCTCAGTGGCTATTTACTCGAACTGGTTTAGGTGCCACGAACCATTTTGAGGCAGGCGGATTTATTCGAAGCAAAAAGGGTGTGAAACACCCCGATTTGCAATATCACTTTTTCCCGATGGCGGTTCGTTACGATGGGCAAAGCCCGAACGGCGGACACGGCTTTCAAGCTCATGTCGGCTCTATGCGTTCGCAAAGCAAAGGCTGGGTTCGCTTGAACTCGACGGACTATCGAGATAAACCTAAAGTACAGTTTAACTACATGTCCAAGGAAGAAGATTGGGAAGAGTTACGCGCGGCTGTGCGTTTAACGCGAGAAATCTTCGAGCAAGAGGCCTTCAAGCCGTATGCAGGTCAAGAGCTATCGCCCGGAGCCGATATTCAAACTGACGAACAACTGAATGACTATTTAAAAGACGCGGTTGAATCAGCGTACCATCCGTCATGCACCTGCAAAATGGGCAGTGACGAAATGGCAGTTGTTGATGGTGACTGTAAGGTACGAGGTCTTGAAGGTTTACGTATTGTCGATTCGTCGATTATGCCGTCGATTGTCAGCGG
>CAKZRZ010000063.1 GCA_937918955.1 uncultured Arenicella sp. | reverse complement strand
ACTTAAAATCAGGTCTGGTACGCTTTGCATTGCTAACGCAAGGCCCTCTTCACCGTCTTCAGCTTCGATAAGTCGAAAGTCATTGGCTAGGTGTCGCCGAATATAACGCCGCATTTGCACGTTGTCTTCAACAACCAGCACTAGTTTTTCATGATCTTGTGCTGCTATATTGGCCTCAGTACTGGTGCCAGCCTTTGTATCGAATGGATTGTGCTCTACTTGGCGCTCCTCAAGCTCACGTGTTTCTATTTGATAATCGTTATGGTTCGCCGTTGTACCTTGTTGAGCGTTACCTTTAGACGTCATTATTGCTGCTAAGTGGTCATTACCTTTAAGAAAGTCTATGGTGAATTCGCTGCCTATGCCAAAATCGCTTTGCACCTTAATACTAGCGCGATGCGCATTTAAAATTCTCTCTGCAATGTGTAAACCTACGCCAGTGCCACTCGGCCAGCGTTCATGCGTTTTCTCGTTATAATAAAATGCTTTAAAGATATGAGGTAGCACGTCATCACTCATGCCATAGCCTGTGTCTTTAATAGATAGGCTAAACGAGTCGCCTACATCTTTTAGGGTAAACGTTACGCTGCCACCCTGATTTTGGTCGATACTTTTTAGCGCATTGGATAATAGGTTCATTAATACTTTTTCTAAGGCATCGAGATCAAACCAAATCTCAACTGGTGCATTGCCTAAATCAACACTGATGCTGATACGCTGCACGGTCGCAAATGACTCAAAGTTAGAAATAACCCTAGACAATACATCGTTCAAATCAATCAGCTCAGGATGATAGCCTGAATGATCTTGATCTAACTTTGAGAGTTCCAAAAGTTGACCAACAAACCTTAGTAAGTGCCGATTGTTACTTATAACGTTTTCCAATACAGGGCGAAACTTACTTGGTAACTCCCCATAATACCCGCCTAACGTGTCTGTAAGCTCACCAATACTCAAAGTAAGCGGCGTCCTGAATTCATGTGAGATACCGGCAAAAAAACGTGATTTTCGTTCATCGAGTTCGACTAACTTGTTATTACTTAACACCAGGGATTGAGACGCTAGTTCGCGCTCTGTTACGTCTTGCAACAACAAAATATGCCCTAACCATTGTTCTGTTTTAGGGTTAACAATGGGAGTAAGGCTTGCGTCAAAAAAACAATGAGAGTTATTGCTTTGCTCGTTGCAAGCGATGTCGAGTTCAATTATTGCTTCTTGATTTATCTTAGACTCAAAATCAAAGGCTTTGCCAATTGAATGCGGAAGTTCAGAGATTGAAAACTCAGCCTTTAGGTGTTTACTACTAAAAACCTCTCGTCCCTCGTTGGAATTAATAAGTACCTCTTGAGCAAAGGTGTTGCTATATGCTAATTTCTTTTGTGCGTTAAACACCAAGACACCAGCCTTCACTCGGCTCAACACACCTGAGGTGGCGAGCGGCACAACATCTAATAAGCTAGACTGTTTAGCCGCCCACAACAAAATAAAAATCATTGCTGGCGCAGCGATGGGCTTTTCAATAATATCTTGCCAATAAAGAGCCACTAATACGATGGGTAATGACAAAGAAAGATAAAACAGGTACCCACTAATGCTATTTATACCAATCTTATAAATTGTCCAACAAAAAATACCAACCCATACAAATAACACGCTAAGTCTAAAATAGAAATTTTGAAACCATAGGTATAGATCGCTAGAGAACAGCGTGAAATCATCAGTTAATATCACGTAAAAAATACTTAATATCGCTACGGCGACCAATACAATATAGAACCACCAAAAGTTGGTATAAGACTGCTTTTTGCCATCTTTATATTCCAAGATACATTGCACCCAAATGGGCGCAAACAAGGTCGACGCAATACTATTTAGGTACTTTAAAAGTTCTTCGCTCTGTTCACCACTAGTGCTTAAAAACATATGGCAATACAATTGCACCAAACATGTGAAGAACATTAGTCCAGAAAATACACTTAAAGGCGCGGCTATCGGTAAAAAACGGTTACGTAAAGAGTTAACCGCTACGCCTAAAGAAATAATCAATCCAGAGAAATAAGCTAACGTATACAAGATATTCAATTTTTATCCCTACCTAGCGAGTGCACTCGGTTGGTTTAGTTGCACACATTGATTTGAGGGTTTTCGTACTCGTTTGGAGTTTGATAGCCTAATGTTGTATGAAGTATAGAGCCGCTATATTAGCGGATGTAATTGTTAACGTCATAAGTAATTCCCTTGCGGGTTAAATGACGCAGAAGGTGATCCATTTTAAAAATTCCATAACTTCTCTTACTTTGACAGGTATTGATATAACTTTCCTTTATCTGTTTATCTCGCACGTAGGATGATAAACGCAAGCCAGAAGTGTTTTGCCGCGATAGAAAGAATTGTATAACTAAAGACCAGATTAAAAAGAGCAATCCTCAATGCAGCGAAATCAACGCTAAACAACATATATTATGCAATACGGGGGGCATGAACCCTTCGCCCCACAAGGGGGTGTGTTTAACAATTATGTATATATAATTGTGATTGTTCATGACTTGAACTTAGAAAAAAGTAACAACTTAATTCTAAGTACTTTATTTCTGATACTTCAAAGAACTCAGATCATAAGGTGGGTAGCTTGGTGGGTAGAAAAAGAAAGCCCCTGACTAACACTAGGCTAATCAAGGGCTTATCTATTCTTAATGGCGGTGCAAGAATCGAGATACCTCAAACAGTCTCTAAATAATCCCTGAAAACAGTCGCTTTACAAGGTATTGAGTCACATTTTTGGGACATAAATGACTCAGTACCGGTACCATCAAACCTTAACCAAGCTGAGGCTTTGGAATATCTAGATAGAGAACTCTCTCGATTTAAATTCCAAAAAATTGAAAACCCTGCCAATGAATATGTGCTGGGTACAAACGATAGTAGTCATTGGTTGAGTTTTTGTTTGAATAACCAGTCAGACGAAACTCAAAATTTCGTGCTGGCAACCTCACCGGCGATAATGGCCGAAATTGATTTTTATCCCTTAAAAAAGGGCCTTAAGAGTTTTCAAACTGGCAACGCGAGGCCGATGAAAACACGCGACATACATTCGCCAGAGTTCCATTTTAATATCACCTTAAACGCAGGCGAAACTCAGTATTTCTATATGAGGGTCAGTTCTCGTGCTAATCCATATATTTCGGCTAATTTGTGGCATGAACCATTTTACATAGTGGCAAAAGATAAAGCCGAGGGATTAGACGGTATTTTTGTCGGTATTTTGTTTGGCCTAATTTTATACACACTCTTGTTGTACATTTCAGTGAGGCAATCTTCTTCGCTTTTGTACATTTTGTGGAGTGGCAGCACACTTTTACTGTTTGCGTCTATCGACGGCCGCGTTTTGCAATATCTGGTACCAAATTCACCGAGTGTGAGCTATTTAAGTGTCGTGGTGTTTTATCCATTAAGCATTATTTTATCGGCCCTATTTGCACGTGAATTTATCAAGCTCAAAGACTATGTCTTGCTTAACAAAATTGGTACCTTCATTGTTGTTTGCTTTGTTATCGTACTGCTCATCACTTACCAGTATGCACTAAGCAGCTACTTTAGAGTAAACGGGGCATTTGGGTTTATAGTCGTTCTGTATTTTGGTTTGCTTGCGCCAATTTATGCGGTTGTTACTAATCAATCTGTACAAGCGCGTTACTTGTTATTTGCCCAGCTGCCACTGATTGTATGTATCTTAGATCGCACCTTGTTCACCATGGAGTTAACGAGTCGATTTTACGTACCTTACTCTGCCAAAGTAGGTTTGGTCGCCGAAAAGATTTTACTCGCTTACTATATTGGCGTAACCATATACAGAGAGAAGGCAGAAGCTCAGCGCTTAGCTGTGGAGCAACTTCAAATATCAAACGACCTTAAAAGCAACTACAATGAACAACTAGAAGCTGAAATAAAGAGTAACACGGCTGAAATCGTTAGTATGAACGAGAGCCTTGAAGCGCAGGCGAAAAAGCTCTTAGAAGCAGATGATGTTAAGTCTCAGTTTTTCGCCAATGTCAGTCATGAATTTAGAACTCCAATTACCTTAATTCAAGGCCGCTTAACTCAATTGCTAGAGCAACGAGATAATTTTGATCCATCAATCATCATCAATGCAATAGATCATTCAAAGGCTTTGCAAAATCTTGTCGATCAATTGCTTACCCTGAGTAAGTTTGATGCCGACTCCTTGGCTTTACAGACTCAAAGAATGAATGTCAGTGATACCGTGAAATTGCTTAGTTCGCAGTTCTCAAGTGCCGCTGAAAGTAAAGGGGTGTCGCTTCATTTTGAGTCCAGCGCACCCGATGCTTACGCCTACATTGATGCTGAAAAGCTAAAGGTTATGATCAATAATTTGTTGAGCAACGCGATCAAATTCACCCAAAAGAATGACGCGATCACCGTAAAGGTAAGCACCACTATTACTAACGACACAGATCCGCTAGACCCTTCTCGCGATGAGTATGTAGAGATTAAAGTAATCGACACTGGCCACGGCATACCCAGTGATGAGCTTGAGTTTATTTTTGATCGCTTTTATCAGTCGCGCAATTCAGCCACGGTCGGATCAGGCTTGGGTACTGGAATAGGTTTGGCGTTGGTAAAAGAGTTTGCCTTGATGCACGCTGGTGATGTGTTGGTTCGCAGCGTGGCGGCGGACTCTAACAGAGAACAAAATTGCGCAAGCGGCTCTGAATTTACTATTCGCTTACCACTCGGGCGAGCACATTTACATGCTCACGAAATTATTGAAAGTCACGCAAGCCCAGTTGCATTGCAAACAGTAGATATCCCCAAAGACCTGTTGTCTACATCTCTAGAGTCTGCCCCCGAGCTGACGCAAGCAAATCAAACTGAGCGCAAAACCATACTCATCGTTGATGACAATGATGATATGCGACATTACCTGCGCAGTTTGCTTGAACCAGAGTATCACGTTGAAGAAGCAGAAGATGGCGAGCGAGCTGAGCAATGTGTTCGCCGGTCCCAGCCTGACTTGATTGTGACCGACTTGATGATGCCCAAGCGCGATGGCTTAGAGTTTGTGAAATCACTTAAACAAGATAGTAGTTTTGCGAATATCCCTGTCATTATGTTAACTGCCAGAGCAGGACTTGACGATCGATTAAAAGGTCTTATGGCTGCAGTCGATGACTATATGGCTAAACCGTTTGACGCGCGTGAGCTCATAACTCGCATAGAAAATTTGTTAAAAAAACAAGCACAGTTCAATGCGTTTTACCAAAGTCGAATGGCACTCTCTGTCGAAGAACAAAACGCTGGCGAGCTACAAGACTCGCTTATTGCTCAATTGCGACGCATTGTTGAAAAACATCTTGGTGATTCTAAGTTTGGTGTCGCCGAGTTAGCCAAAGAAATGCACGTGAGTAAAGCCACGCTGCATCGCAGGTTGGCAGATGAAAGTTGTTTTACTCCCTCAGAATTCATACGGCAGTGTCGTCTAAAGGCTGCTCGCCAACTCTCTGCTCAAGGCCGCGTTAAATCCATATCGGAGCTCGCCAATGCTGTTGGATTTAATCAAGTGGGCTACTTCTCGCGCCTCTATCAAAAGACTTTTAATTGCCCACCTCTTAGCGAAGGCTGATTTTTTTATTGGCCGTTATGTGAAGTAAGTTTGACTTAGTCAGCAACGCTAGCCCTTGATTGATGTGACAAACGTCTCAACTGCTGTCACAAACGTCTCAATATCTGTCACAAACGTCTCAACTTGGCGCCTTGCGCTTGTCCCGCTGTTTTGAGTTAGCTAAGGTTTGGCTATGCAGTTAAAGAAAATTGAGCTTTCATTGATAGCTCAAAACGTCAGCTGGGTTTGGGTATGACATCGCTGATAAGGTGTTCTCACAGCTTAATTTACGGGTAGATAAATGATCAAAAACGCCTCACTAATCGTTAGGGTATTTAGTTTGGTAGCTATTTTTTTTGTAGCTCCTGCAAACGCGCAAGACAACAATGCAAGCAGGCTCGTGCCGATAATAAGTTTTATTTTGGACGATTCAGATCAATGCCCGCGCGTTACACAAGAAACTACGCGCACAATCACTGAGCCGATAGCGAATCAAGCGCAACTCAATGCCTTACAAGGAGTGACTCGCATTGATGGTGATCTGATTTTTAGTGCACCGTCTTTAGCGAGCTTTGATTTCTCCGCATTAGAATCTCTTGTAGAATTGAGAGGAAAGCTAGAATTCGATACGCCCGCGCTAGGTAGTATTCGAGGTTTTGATTGCCTAAGTTTAATAGAGGGTAATGTACGGTTAATATCTAACAGGTTGCTCACCTCCATCCAAGGGTTCGGTGCATTAACTTCGATTAGGGGTGATCTTCAGATACTTTTCAATGATGCTCTGACCTCCATTCCACGATTCGGTGCATTAACTGAGGTTGGCGGCAGAATCAACATTCGTTCTAATGCTGACCTCGACTCTATCGATGAGTGGTTTGAAGCATTAACTTCGGTTGGTGGGGATCTTGATATAGGCAACAATAATGCTCTGACCTCCATCCAAGGATTCGGTTCATTAACTGAGGTTGGTGGCAGAATCGACATTGCTTTTAATGATGTCCTCGCATCTGTAGACGAAGGGTTTAAAGCACTAACCAAGGTTGGAGCTGATTTGAATATAGTTTTCAATATCAAACTCACCTCCGTCCAAGGTTTCGCTGCAATAAACGAGATCGGAGGTGATCTAGATATACGTGGCAATAACCTCCTCACTTCCATCCAAGGCTTCAGTAACCTCGAATTTAGTGAAGTGCTAGGAGAAATTGAGGTACGCAATAATCAAAACTTAGATTGCAGTAACCCTGCGCCTAATTTTTTGCCTGCTACAATCTCTGAGGGTAACGCAGTGAATTGCGTATTGGAACGCGTGTTTACCACTTTCCCAGCTCTAGCTATACCAGATAATAGTGCATTAGGCGTTTCATCAAACATCATTATCTCTAATCAACCTGGAACCGTTGGCTCAGTGAATGTGTTATTGGATATCACTCACACATTTATTGGCGATTTGCTTGTGACCCTATCAAACGGAACGCAAAGTATTGAGTTGATAGCGAGGCCGAAAATGCCAAACGCCAGTGTATGTTCTACCAGTAATATAGAGTCTATTCGCTTGACAGATGATTCACCGCTATCGATTAACACTAATTGTGGGTCTATAAACCCTGCTTTTCCAACAGGAGATTACGCCCCGCACGCATCTTTAAGCGCGTTTAATGGCCTCAGCGTCAATGGTACATGGACATTAAAGGTAGAGGATCTGGCTAGCCGCGATTTAGGTACACTTAATAATTGGGGTTTGGAATTTGTAGTAAATCCATAGCTATTCTTTTTTCTGGTTTACAGATTAGTTGGGCTCTGAGCCCAACTAATTTAGGGTCGCTTACTAACCGCAAGATACGTAACATAGGCGCCTTGTAAGTGCATTACAAACTGTCGATAGGTGAATAGAGACTACCCCTATAGAGAGTCGAGCGGTTAGATTTGTGCCGCCACCTCGAACCCTTCTCTAATTGCGCGTTTGGCATCTAACTCGCCGGCGAGCTTTGAGCCACCAATTAGATGAACTTTCATACCTTGAGCTTCTAAACCTGCTAATAGATCTTTGCGAGACAATTGGCCTGCACACACAACAACATTGTCGCATTCGATCACCTGGGGCTCACCACCTTGAATAGTAAAGTGAAGGCCTCGGTCGTCAATTTTGCTGTATTCAACGCCGCGTACCATTTGCACGCTTTTCATCTTTAGCGAGGCTCGATGAATCCAGCCTGTTGTTTTCCCGAGATTGGCGCCCATTTTGCCTTCTTTGCGTTGCAGCATAGTGATTTGGCGAGCGGGCGCTTCTGGGTCTGCGTGTGTATAGGCGCCACGTTGCTGATAGTCGGTATCGACTCCCCATTCTTTGTTAAACAATTCGACATCTAAACTTGGCGACACGCCTTGGTGAGCGAGTAATTCGGCAACGTCAAAACCGATGCCACCTGCGCCTATGATTGCTACTCTCTGGCCGACGGGTTTTTCATCTTGAACAACGTCAATGTAGGACAACACTTTTTCATGATCAGCGCCTTCGATTTCAAGTTCTCGCGGGATAATGCCGGTTGCTAAAATAACCTCGTCATAGTCGGCGCTGATTAGTGCGGTAACATCTACCCCTTCGTTGAGTCGTAAATTAACACCCGTTTCTTTGATCTTGTTGTCAAAGTAGCGGAGCGTTTCGTAGAACTCTTCTTTGCCGGGTATTTTCTTGGCGATATTAAATTGCCCGCCAATTTCGTTGGCTTTGTCAAATAGGTCAACCGTATGCCCACGTTCAGCAAGCACGGTTGCCGCTGATAAGCCGGCTGGGCCAGCGCCAACAACCGCGACTCTTTTGGTTTGGGTGGTAGGTGTGAAGTTAAGCTCTGTTTCATAACATGCACGTGGGTTTACTAAGCAGGTAGAACGTTTGCCACCAAACGTGTGGTCTAAACACGCCTGGTTACATCCAATGCAGGTATTAATACTCTCAGGCTTACCCGCCGCAGCTTTGTTAATGAAATCTGAGTCGGCAAGAAATGGTCGTGCCATCGACACCATGTCAGCTTCGCCGTTAGCGATAAGTTCATCAGCGACCTGAGGGTCATTAATGCGGTTAGTTGCCACAACCGGAATAGACACGTGGTCTTGCATACGACCGGTAACCCAGCTAAACGCGGCTCGCGGTACGCTGGTTGCAATGGTGGGTACACGCGCCTCGTGCCAGCCGATGCCGGTGTTAATGATTGTTGCGCCGGCGGCTTCAATTGCTTTACCGAGCTGAACGACTTCGTCCCAGGTGCTGCCTTGTTCGATTAGATCGAGCATTGATAAGCGGTAGATAATGATGAAGTTCGTGCCAACTTTTTCGCGTACTGCTTTGACAATTTCAACTGGCAAACGCATACGGTTTTCGAACGAGCCGCCCCATTCGTCGGTACGTTTGTTTGTATGTGTTACTAAGAATTGATTAATGAAATAGCCCTCTGACCCCATTACCTCTACGCCGTCATAACCTGCTTGTTGGGCTAATGCGGCTGAGTTTGCGTAGTCCTTGATGGTTCTATAAACACCTTTGGTACTCAAGGCCCTTGGTTTGAATGGCGAGATTGGCGATTTGATATTTGATGCCGACACGCATAAAGGGCTATAGCCATAACGGCCCGCATGCAGAATCTGCAAGCAAATTTTACCGCCTTCATCGTGCACGGCTTTGGTTACTTGAAGGTGGCGCTTAACTTCAGACTTTTTACTGAGCTTACTGCCAAAGGGAGAAAGCCAGCCTTCGACATTCGGAGCGAAGCCGCCAGTCACCATAAGGCCTACGCCGCCGCGCGCCCGTTCGGCAAAATAGGCGGCCAATTTTGGAAAGTCCTTGGCTTTATCTTCGAGCCCAGTATGCATTGAACCCATCAACGCTCGGTTTTTAAGCGTGGTAAAGCCTAAGTCTAATGGCTCAAGTAAGTGTTTGTAGTGTTCTGACATCTATGACCCCATTGGCGCTTTTTGTGATCTTGAAATAACGCTGTTATAAGTTAACTCTAGTATTGTATGGGAGACGCCGATTCGCGCAAGGCATATTCACGCTATTGATGCCATAAATTAGGTGAATAACTGCCTATGTTTGTTAGAAGTGGAGTGACGCCAGCAAATTGTTTATAGTTATAATACAAGACCTTATCGGAGTAACTCAGTGGCGCGTCATTCATTTCTTTTAATTCTTCCGCTAATATTTTTGGTTGCCTGTTCAGAGCGCAATCAAACACAGAGCCCAACTGCTGCGGATGACGTTGGCAAGGAGCTTTCTGTGGATGAGCCAACGGTATTGCTTGAGCAAGAAATTTTGATTGAGCCTTTACAGGATCAAAACGACGAGTTTAATGAGTTCAAAGAGAACTTTCTAAATAAAACGTGGGAGTTCAACCCAAGCTATGGTGTTTACGTTGGCTATTACAAGTATGACGACCAATTGCGAATTCCCAACGGCGAGCAACGTGCTTTGCGACGCGTATTTTTAGCAACAGAGTTGCAAGCCTTAAAACAATTTGATGCCAATCTATTAAGCGCGGCAAATGCGATGGATTTAGCGATACTGGAAGGTGAAATACGCTCACAGCTTTGGCGTATTGATGTGTATCGCAGCTATGAGTGGAACCCGGCGAGCTACAACCCTGCGGGTTCATTTGGGGTTATTCTCAACACCGATTACAAACCTTTAGATGAACGCTTACTGGCGATATCGAAACGCCTTGAGAGCGTATCTGAATATTATCAAACGGCTATTTCAAATATAAAGACGCCAACCTTAGAGCATTTATCACTGGCAATTCAGCAAAGCACTGGTGCTCTGAATATGTACCGTAAGCTTATTCCAGAAAAAGCCGAAACGTCGACTTTGGACGAAACGCAAAAAGCCACGCTCAGTACTAATTTGCAGGCAGCATCTTCGGCTGTTCAAGGGTATATCGATTGGTTAAAAGAGAAGAACACAGAGCTTGAAGCATCAGGCGAGGCAAGACCGTTTCGAATTGGTGCTGAGTTGTACGAGCAGAAGTTTGGTTTCGATATTCAATCAAATTATAGCGCTGAAGAGCTTTATAACATTGCGCTGAAAGCCAAAGATGATTTGCACGCTGAAATGATTTCAATTACTGAGGAGCTATGGCCTAAGTATTTTGAAGAGCAAGAGATCCCAGAAGACAAGCTGGTTGCGGTGAAGCAGTTGATTGATCATCTTGCAAGCAAGCACGTTGCGAGAGAAGACTTCGTGGATGAGATTCGTCGCCAAATGCCGATTATTCAAGCGTTTATGGACGACAATCAATTGCTTGATTCAGACCCGAGCCGCCCATTGGTTGTTCGCCTCACTCCTGAATATCAACGCGGTTTTGCTGGCGCATCGGTAGACGCGCCTGGCCCATACGATGCCACGGCGAATACCTATTACAACGTCTCACCGCTTGATGATTACACCGAAGAACAAGCTGAAAGCTATCTGCGTGAATATAATCATTGGATATTGCAAATCTTGAACATTCATGAGGCCACGCCCGGACACTATACCCAGTTGATGCATGCCAATAAGAGCCCAAGTAAAATTAAGTCGATCTTTGGCAATGGCGCAATGATAGAGGGTTGGGCAGTTTATTCTGAACGCATGATGCTCGAAGCGGGCTACGGTGATAATGAGCCAGAGATGTGGCTGATGTACAGCAAGTGGAATATGCGAGTAGTGGTTAATACTATTCTAGATTACAGCGTCCAAGTGTTAGGAATGGAGCGTGAGGCCGCGCTTGATTTGCTAATGAATCAAGCGTTTCAGGAGCAAACAGAAGCTGAAGGAAAATGGCGCCGGGCGACCATTTCACAAGTGCAACTGACGAGTTACTTTACTGGTTACTCAGAGATATATAGTTTTCGTGAAGAGCTTAGGGCTCAGATGGGAGAAGCATTCAATTTGCGCGACTTTCATAATAAGTTTTTGAGCTACGGCAGTGCACCGGTGCCCGTTATTCGCGCCGCGATGCTTGCTGATATGAGCGCTGAGCTTGCTGTTGAATCTGATCTTGCTACTGACCCAGAGCCGTCTGAGTTGATTGAAAGTGAGGCAGAATAAATTTCAAGAATTTTAAAGCCGCTGTTATCGGCTTTGAGATTATTCATTGCGGCTTAATCTAAGCGAGCGTATTCTGAGTCATCCAGCATTGATGACATGATTCTTCGCAGTTGGCTTGTTGATGCTGGCTTGTGAAGTAGCAGGGCATCTGAAGACTGTGCTTCGGCAATTCGGTCAGCGGCGGTGTCACCGGTAATGATTATTGCGGGTACATGATGCTCAAGGTGCTCGCGGAGTGCTTGAATTGCTTCTCGGCCAGTTCGCCCTTCACGCAGTCGGTAATCAACAATCATTAAGTCGATAGTTTCACCATTCAACTGGGCAATGATTTCGTCGTCTGATTCTCCACTGATGCAAGTGCAGCCCCAGCTCTCCATGAGTTTATGCATTGCGATTTGCACTCGAGAGTCATCGTCTATAACAACAATAGTTGAGCCTTCAAAGTTTTTAGCATCTGAGTCATGTGGCAAATCTTCAATGACCGGCGCAGTAGATCTTAGCAGTTCAAAGCGAAAAACCGAGCCTTTGCCGAGAACAGAGTGAACCGTAATTTCACTGTCAATTGTTTTAGCTAAACCTTGTGCAATTGCTAGCCCTAAGCCAAAGCCTTTCTGCGAATCACGCTCAGGGTTATCAAGCTGTTGAAACTCTCTAAATAGCTCCTCGGTTTTGTCTTCAGGAATACCAATGCCAGTGTCCCAAACCTCGATGCTCAAGCGCTTGTCTCCTCGAGCGCGACAGCCTACTAACAAGCCTCCCGACTTGGTGTATCGAATAGCGTTGGCAATAAGGTTGCGCAAAATTAGTTCAACAATCATCGGGTCGGAGTAGGCCGCCGAAATGGTCTCGCGAGTACGATAGATTAGATGGTTTTCATCGGCAATTGGTGCCAGTTCATCTTCTAGTTTGCCGAACATCGATTGAACCAAAAATGGTTTCGGCGAGGCCATAATCGCGCCTGCGTCCAGTTTGGAAATATTCAGTAGCGAATCGAGCATGCTGCGAGTTGAGTCTACCGCAGACATTATGTGTGACTGAATGTCTTGTTGCTGTTCATCTAATTTGGTGCCGCCGAGTGTTTCGCTTAACAATCCCAGCGCATGCAATGGTTGTCGCAGGTCGTGACTGGCCGACGCTAGAAATACTGACTTTGCTCGGTTTGCTTCATCAGTTTGATTTAACGCGGCGCGAAGCTTGTTGGCTAATACGTCGTTCTGATACGCAATCTCGATTGACCGCCTAATGGTATTTGCCATCGTGATAGCGAACCAAGTTAGGCCTAAGGTCATGCCGAAACAACCAATTGCCAGCCCCAAAAAAATGTTTTCAGGCCGATGATACAGGCTCACTACCAAGACCATTAAGCTAGGATAAGCCATCACATAAAAAGCTGGTAACAATGGTGAAGTGAGTGTTACGCAGCCTGCTGCTAAGCCTAGAGTCATCGCCGTAAGCGTCATTACTGACTCATAGGAAAGGACAGGGGTATAGTAATAGATCAAAAACGTGTAGCAGAGACTCGGTGTCGCGACGAGCATGAGTAGCTTAATCATGTCAGCTCTGGGTGAGCTACCAAAAGTGTGTCGACCCCGCCAAAAAATAATGCAACATACCGATGCTAAGAATGTTAAAACAAACACAAGAGTCATAGCATTTGAGTTTTCGATGCTGGTCGATGACCAGTAAGCCCCAAGCCCGCAGGTCACGGTATATAGGATGGTGCCTAACAAGTAATTGCGCCCAGCAAGCTTAAGCTCTTGAGACAAAATGACGTCAGAAGGCGGTTTAGGGAGCAGGAACATGATCGTTTACGTTTGAGTGTTTTAGAGTAATGAGCGTCGAGAGTATCTTGCGTGCTTAAAACTTGCCAGCCTAAAGCTTGGCAGCTTAACTAGATGCATTTTAATTCGGCACTTCATTGCCTAGCTTGTGATGCCCTCTCTCTGTGCGATCAATATTGCTTCCGACCGGTTCGCAGCTCCTAGAGTTGATAGTATGGCAGAAACATGAACACGAACGGTGTTCTCAGACATTTCAAGCTCCCGCGCGATTAGCTTATTCGACATGCCCTCGCATAGGTAGATTAAAACTTCTATTTGACGAGGCGTTAATGAGCCTGCCAAACTCTCTCGTGACGCCTCTCCATCAACGGTTTTTAGGTCGTCTGGAAAACAGGTTTTGCCATCAAGTACACGAGTAATAGAGCTCACCATTTCTTCTGCTTGCGACGCTTTATTCATAAAGCCCGCTGCGCCCAACTCTTTGGCTTTGCGCATATCAGCCATCTCGCTGCTTGCTGACAGCACGATAATTGGCACTTTAGCGAACTTCTCTCGAATTGGTTTGATACCGTCGATTCCATTTAAGCCTGGCATGTGAATATCAAGCAAAATCACATCAACCCCAGATTCACAGAAGTCGAACGCTTCCTTGATTGAATCGGCTTCAGATATTCCCGCTGCTTCACCTACCTGTGTGAGGATCATTTTCATTCCAGTGCGAAAAAGTGAGTGGTCGTCAACAATCAATATGTGCTTGTTTTTCATGGGATGTTTTCAGTTCTTTGTGCTTGTCTTTAACTATACAGGCAAGCCCCAATTGGCTCTAGTCTATTTGTGCTACAGACAGTTTCGGGCTCACTCAATAAAATGTTCGAAACACTATGAGAAAGCTAGGGTTAAACGGTGAAACAACAAGTGAACGACACATTCGTGGGGGATGCTGCGCTGACTGGGGAAGCGTTGATTTGTGATGCAGGTGCATCCGAAGATATCTCACGGACATCGGTGCGTTTTACCGAGAGTGGTCATTTTGTGGTTCCATTGGGAGTAACACAAATACGCATTTTTGCAATAGGAGCCGCCGGGGGATCGGGGAACGGCTTTGGTGTTTTGCTAAATAATTGCGGTGAGGGTGGTGTTGCAGTATCGAATATCGATGTTTCTCCGGGTGAGTCGCTGGAGATTTTCATCGGTCAAAAAGGCCAGGACGGCGGCTTACCAGATGGTGGGCAAGGTGGGCGCTCGTCTTCAGGATATGAAGGCGGTTCGGCTGCATCAGGGAAAGCAGGCGGTGGCGGCGGTGGCGGGGGCGCCAGCGGCGCCATTCGCGTGCGAGGAGAAGAGCTACTTGTTGTCGCCGGGGGCGGTGGCGGAGGTAGTGGCGTTGGAAACGGGGGAGTGATAGGCCGTGGCGGTGCGGGAGGCTCGTTTGCAACTAATGGTCGCGGCCTCTCGCCCGGCAAGGTTCAAAGTGGCAACGGAACTCGTGGCGCTAACGGTCCGCTTGATTCTGAATTCGGAAGCGGCGGAGGCGGCGGAGGCTTATACGGCGGTGGCGCTGGTTCGGCTAATAACGAGCAACAAAGTGGTGGTGGTGCCGGAGGCACGGGTACCGTTGACACCGGTTTAAGCGCCAATGGTGGTGGTCAGGCTGAAGGCTTGGTTATCGTCTCGTTTGATACGCCTGATGCCGATTAGACTGTTTTATTTTCTAAAGCGCCTTAAGAAATTCTAGATAAGCGGAGCTGACCCGCGCAGGGGCTTCAACCTGCGGATAGTGTCCAATGTCATCTAGCTGAACTAAATGATCTAGGCGGCATTCTAGCTCTTTATATCGCTCTACTAAGTGGCTGCCTGATACAGGGTCTACCGACCCGTTTATCAAGCTCAGGGGGACCGGTGAATTACGCAATGCATCTAACCATCGGCTTCGGTGTTCGCGACGGTCATTGATGTATGTAATCAAATTATGGAAAACATGCCGCCCGTCTCGAAAGTTAATTAATTCCCAAAATTCGCTGAGTTGCTTGCTAGTCGGTTTGGTGTTTTGACCAAATACCTTCGAAAATGATGCGCTGAATTGCTTTATTCCAGTGAGCTTATTCACCAATTTCCCTGCTGGGCTCAGCATTATTTTTTGAATCAAAAGCGCTTGATGAGTTTCTGGGAATAAGCCTCCGTTCAAAAAACTACATGATAACAATTTACCTTGTCCAGAACCGTCGAGTTGTCTTGCTAGAAGCTCTTGAGCAACACTTACGCCATAGTCATGCGCAAGTACATGATATTCTGATAACTCGAGCATTTTCACCAAGGCATCGAATAGGTCAGCCTGTTTGTGAATAGTGTAGTCGCGCTGATCAGGTTTGGCTGAGAAGCCAAAGCCGAGCATATCTAAGCAAACTAAAGAATATTTTTCTGATAGCGTTTGCCACATATCAAGAAAGTCAAAAGTTGAGGTAGGGAAGCCGTGAATCAAAAGTAGAGTTGGTCGCGCTGTGTCTTGATGCTGATGTTGAACAACAAAAATCTCCCGCTCATTAATCAGGTGCATAGAGCCCATTGCCAACCATTTATTTAAACGCGAGTGGCTAAAGGTATGTGGGCTCTTATTCATTTTGTTTGTGTCTCTATGGTCTTGCGGTTTGGGGCTTGCGGTTTGAAGTGGGGCGTATTTACAGCGTCAACTTCAACGTAGTTTGCAATAACCTGAACTTGACGTCAAGTTCAGGTTATTGCAAACTACGCCTTCTCATACTGTGACGCAATTGATATGAAAACCTTACCAACCCAAGAACGAGCATTGCTGAAACGGCAAGCACTGTTAGATGCTGCTGTCGAAGAATTTTCAAATACTGGCTTCGAAGTCGCAACCGCCAAATCAATAGCGGCACTCGCAAAGGTCGCGACTGGCACGTTCTATCAGTATTTTGAAAATAAGAACGATATCTTGAGAGTCTTAGCGGCTAATCGCTTTGCTGATCTTCATGCGCACGTTAAGACGCTAGAACTAAAACTCGTTGATTACCAACCAAACAGTACTCAAGAATCTATCCAACGTGTAGAAGATAAGTTTTTCGACACGCTTCTATTTGTGTATCAGTTTCACGCACACGATCCTGAATTGCATCAGGTGCTGGAACAGAGACGGACCATAGACCCTAAGCTTAGGGTCATTATGGATGATGGTGAGAAGGTGCTGCACGACAGAGTTCTCAGCTTTGTTAAAAGTTTTAATCTGACCAATTCTGAGCAAGTCGCCGACAACTTGTTTGCGATGGCCGAGGGTGTGGTACACAAACTGGTTTTTCATACTGACCTTACTAATGAAACCGGCACAGCGATGACTGAACAGCAAATTCAGTTATCACTGAGAGTCGCGGCACAAATGCTCGCAAGTTTTTTTCTCGATAAACCGCAGTCCAAATAGCATTGCTTATTCCAACTAGTAACGCTGATCAATTTACAGAGCCAAGTTAACCTTACCCTTGATTTCAAAATGACACATTCATTCGACACACTGATTCAAAATGCGCGCGTTTTTAACAACGGCGAGAACCCCGTAACCGAAGACATTGCGATTAAAGATGGTCGTATCGTAAAACGAGGCCAGTCTCTCGAAACAAGTGACGCTGCAAACGTGATTGATGCGACTGGTTTATGGGCAATGCCCGGCATGTTTGATATTCATACTCACTACGATCTAGAGCTTGAGGTTGCTCCAGGCCTACCGGAGTCAACTCGTCACGGAACCACCTCGGTTGTGATTTCAAATTGCAGTTTAGGTCTAGCCTTTGGCAATCAAAGAGAAGGCGAACTTGACCCAATTGTGGATTGCTATGCGCGTGTTGAAAACATGCCAAAGCCAGTACTTAGAGCCTGTGCTGATAAGGTTATCTGGAATACTCCAAAGGAATACAT
>CAKZRZ010000062.1 GCA_937918955.1 uncultured Arenicella sp. | reverse complement strand
AAAGAACTCCATCTTGTCGATTTCAACCAATAAGTCATTCGGGAATTCAATGTCGGCTTTGTCGATTTCATCGATCAGCAATACTACTTGCTCGTCGCTCTCAAACGCTTCCCAGAGTTTGCCTTTATCAATGTAGTTGCTGATGTCGTTTACGTCGGCGTCGCCGAGTTGAGAATCACGCAAGCGAGATACCGCATCGTATTCATACAAACCTTGCTGCGCTTTAGTGGTCGACTTGATGTGCCATTGAATCAAACGCTTACCTAATGAGGCTGCGACTTCTTCTGCCAACATGGTTTTACCGGTGCCAGGCTCGCCCTTGATTAGAAGAGGGCGTTGAAGAATGATCGAAGAATTTACCGCGAGGCTAAGGTCGTCGGTTGAGATATAATTGTCGCTGCCGTTAAATTGCATTTTTCACCTGTGCAGATTACAAAGTTGCTATATTGATAGAGAGTCTTTGATTAATTCTAGAGCGTTTAGAATTAATCAAAGATTCCCTCGTTTAGCCGCGCATTATAGAGCAACTATCTGAACAACTTGTATGCCTAGAGATCAATATCAGTCATCTATGTTTCAAAGTCAGACACATGTCTTGAAACTTTTCGAGGCCGACGTCGAATATTGGCCTCAGCTGTATTCTCAGGAGCGAGGCCTAGCGCTCTATCGCCAGCTCTTGGAAGAAGTAGATTGGCAGCAAGACCGGGTTACTGTTTACGGCAAACAGCATCTAGCTCCACGCTTGTCTCGTTGGTTTGGAGAGCCTTGGATGGACTATTCCTATTCAAACCACACCATGAAAGCATCGCCAATGACGCCGTTGCTTAAAGAGATTCAAGTCAAGGTCGAGAAGTGCAACGGTGAGCGTTTCAATAGCGTGCTTGCCAACTACTATCGTGATGGCAGCGATTCAAACGGTTGGCACAGTGACGATGAACCAGAACTCGGTCGTAACCCTGCTATCGCATCACTTAGTTTCGGTGCGCCTCGAGACTTCCACTTGCGCCACAAGCGCAACAAAGACCTGAAGCACAAAATGACCTTAGAAAATGGCAGTTTATTGATGATGCGAGGCAGTACTCAAACTTACTGGCAGCACCATATACCGAAACGTGCGCATGCGCATGGCCGTATCAATTTGACCTTTCGAACAATTGTCCGAACCTATTAACATCCGACCCTTTGATAAAAGACGATTCCAGATTGTATGGATTTTTCAAAATTTAGCCTTAGTAACCTAGATGCCTATGTGACTTTGTTTGCCGAGTATGGCCCAACGTATTTGATTAAGTTTGTGACGGCGTTTCTAATTTTTTGGATTGGTAAGCGCGTTGCTCGTTGGGTGACTAAGATGGCCGTCGCTGGAATGCGCAAGAACGATGTCGATATTGAGCTGCAGGGCTTTTTCGATAGTCTGATCTATTGGGTTTTATTCGCGCTTGTCTGCATTACAGCCCTCGGTCAGTTAGGAGTTCAAACCGCTTCTTTTGTCGCTATTCTAGGTGCTGCGGGTTTAGCTGTTGGCCTAGCGCTTCAGGGCTCGCTTTCAAACTTTGCTGCAGGCGTTTTAATTTTAGTATTGCGCCCATTTCGGGCTGGTGAATTTGTCGATATCGCCGGGGTGTCAGGTAAAATTCAATGCATCAAAATCTTTACTACTGAATTGCGAACCGACGACAACAAGTGTGTGATTATTCCTAATGCCCGAGTGTTAGACAGCAATATCGTCAATCATTCTTCTACCGGCACTCGACGCGTCGACTTGGTGTTTGGTATTGGTTACGATGACAATATTCAGCAAGCTCGTGATGTGATAACGCGAATCATGGATGCGGACTCGCGCATTCTTAAAGAGCCTCAGGCCGTGGTGATGGTTTCTGAGCTGGCCGATAGCAGTGTTAACCTCGCAGTGAGGCCATGGGTTAAAACTGAAGACTATTGGGGTGTAATGGCAGACATGAAAGAGAGCATTAAAAACGCTTTTGACGATGATGGTATTAGTATCCCGTATCCGCAAACCGACTTGCACATTCGAAACTTAGGCGAATAACCAGCGAGTTTAATACCTTGCTCGGTGCTTAGGGTTACTCAAAAGACGAGGCCTAACTAGGTTTCGAGGTAGCTCCGATAAAGCTGCGGTTTAGGCTAGCTTATCTCGAAATCTTGTCTCGCCCCCACGTTGAACTCAAGCCCGCAATGCGAACCAGTAGGTCTTTAGAAGTCAAGATAATAGCGTTGCCAAGCAATACTAAGGCGAAGCCTATGATGGTATTGCTGCGCCACTCAAAGCCTTCGAACACGCTGCTTAGACAGACCGCTACAACGGGAAATAAAACGATCACATAACTCGCTCGCTCGGGACCCATTTCCTTAAGTAAAACATAGTAGCTGGCGAAGGCAATAACCGTACCAAATATTGAAAGATATAGTAGAGATAGCACATAGCTTTGGGAGCTCGAAAAAGTAAACTCAGCATCGCTGAGTAGAACCCAAGCGCTCAAAATTAATGCGCCGTAGAGCATGCCCCAAGCGTTGACTGCGAACACATTCATGCCCGCATTTGAGTTGCGTACGCTGACCATATTACCCAAGGATGCGATCAACGCTGACGCTAATACCAAAGCTAGCCCCAACAGAGCGCTCGACCCCTTGCTAAAACTGGCTAGGTCGTGCCAAAACAAGGCTACGATTCCGGCTATACCCAATAGCGCACCAAGGTATGTTTTCGGTGCAATTCGAGTGCCGAAAAACAAGCGTGTATTGACAATGTTCATCAAAAGCATGGTAGAAAACGCGATTGACGTCATTGCCGAGCTTAAATAGCGTTGGCTTGTGTAAATCACTGCGTAGTTCAAACTGAAGTTAAACGCAGCAAGCAAAATTATGTAAGCGTGTTCTCGTCGTTCAAATCTGAGCGGAATTTTTGCCCAAAGACAGTATGCCCACATCAAAACGGCTGAGATCATAAAACGGTAAGCCACCGATGCCGGAACGTCTACCTCACCCAGCTGAAATTCAATCGCAAGCCACGTTGACCCCCAGACCAATACCGTGACGATGTACAAAAAAAGATTTTTCATATAAAAGGTTTGATTAGATCTGTTCGCTCTATTAATGCTTGCAATGCAATTGACCTGCAACGCTAACATACTGGAGAGCTGGAGACACAATTAGATGCACAAAGTAGCAGATTCGACGCTGAAGGCTTTAATCATCGAATGGCTTTCGAGTAGAATAGCGCACTTAATTTCAAACTCCTTGAACTCTTATTTCTGTGACCGGCAAACTTTTTATTATTTCGGCGCCGTCAGGTGCTGGCAAAACCAGCTTAGCGCGCGCATTGATTGCCAATGTGGGCGAGGCGAAAATGTCGATTTCGCACACAACTCGGCCTCGCCGTTCGGGTGAAGTCGACGGTGTAGATTATTTCTTTGTGAGTCAAATTGAGTTTTTAGCGATGGCCGATCAAGGTACATTTCTTGAGCATGCCGAGGTGTATGGAAACTTTTATGGCACCTCGCGCACAGCCGTTGAAGCAATGCTGGCTGAAGGGATACATGTACTATTAGATATCGACTGGCAAGGTGCACGATTAGTGCGAGAGCAAATGCCAGAAGCCGTGAGTATTTCGATCTTGCCACCGTCTGTTGCTGAACTCGAGCGCCGTCTGCGTAGCCGAGGAAGCGATTCGGAAGATGTGATTCAAAGCAGAATGCGTCAGGCCTATGACGAGATGCAACACAGCGATGAAGCCGATTTTTGTGTTTTAAACGACGATTTTAATCAAGCTTTGAACGATTTAACGCTGATACTTAATGGTGAAAGTGATAAACTTCGCCCCCTTAACGTGGATCTGCAGAATTTACTGAGTAATTCAGCAGGCTAAGAATTGTGAAACGTTAGCTTTTGCGCTTATTGGCTTAACCCCAAGACGCTAGGCAAACGTCCAATTTCAGGCCTTAGGCCTGCGTATCCCCTAATTTAATTAATTGAACATTTTGAGGAGTTAGCAATGGCTCGAGTAACGGTCGAAGACTGCTTAACTAACGTAGACAACCGCTTTCAACTGGTTTTAGTTGCGACAAAACGCGCACGCCAAATTTCTTTGGGCGCCGAGCCGTTTGTTGAAGAAGAAAATGACAAACCAACTGTGCTTGCATTGCGCGAAATCGCTGAAGGCTTAGTCACTCGTGACATCCTTGACGATGCAATCGAAGAAGAAGTACTAGAATTCTTAGAAACTGAAGGCGAAGAGTCTACCGAAGAGGGTGGCGCTAGCGAATCATCAGAGCTAGACGCGCTAACAGCCGCATTGCAAGCTGAGCTTGCCAGTACTGACGCAGCTGAATAATTTATCGCGGTTTACCGCGAGCACTCATTGAGAGTTTATAAGAGCTGAGCCTGTTACCCGTTTGGGATAGCGGTCTCGGCTTTTAATCTCTCTGGCCTATTAGTATTACATTTTATATCGGCCCCAAATCTGTCTCTGTGCACGCGATTAGCCGTCTCTAAATTAGCTTCGCAAAATTAGATGCTACGCCCAACATCGCCAAGCCCAAGTAAACGACGCTTTTTCTCACCTTCTCCAGAAAAAGCCATACGCGCTGTCTGCAAGGGGCGTTTGTCTGCCTATTTATCTCAAGACGCGATTGATGATGTCTATCGCGCATTTTTGTTTGCTGAGCAAGGCCATCGTGGCCAAACTCGTAAATCTGGCGAACAGTACATTCATCACCCGATCGAAGTTGCCGACACCTTAGCCGAATTGCAAATGGATTCGCGCACATTGATGGCGGCCTTATTGCACGACGTAATCGAAGATACACCAGCGACCAAAGACGAGATCATTGAGAAGTTTGGTGACGATGTAGCGTTGCTGGTTGATGGCGTGAGCAAAATCGGTCAAATAAGCTTCGATAGTAAAGAGCAGGCCGAAGCAGAAAACTTTCGCAAGATGCTCATGGCCATGTCAGAAGACGTGCGCGTGATGATCATCAAGCTCGCTGATCGATTGCACAATATGCGTACACTCGGCAGTATGTCGATTGAAAAGCAGAAGCGAATATCGAAGCAAACTCTTGAGATTTATGCGCCGATTGCTGAGCGTCTTGGTCTATATCATTGGGCGCGAGAGTTACAGGACTTGTGCTTTTTGTACATGTATCCGCAGCGACATCGAGCGATAGGCAAAGCCATTGAGCAACGCCAAGGAAATCGAAAGTTGGTTGTTGAAAAGCTTAAAGGCTCCATAGAACAAACTCTTAAAGGCTCTAATTTAGAGGGCTTTAAGGTTAAGGGCCGGCAAAAAAGCGTGTTCAGCATTTACAAAAAAATGCAGAAGAAGCGCCGCTCCTTCGATGAACTATTCGACATTTACGGTTTTCGGATCATCGTTAATACGGTTGATGAGTGTTATCGTGTACTTGGAATTATTCATAATGCATACAAGCCAATCCCCGGGCGATTCGCCGACTATGTAGCAATTCCGAAGGCCAATGGCTATCAGAGTTTGCATACCGTCGTGTTTGGCCCATTGGGGGATAATATCGAAGTGCAAATTCGTACCAAGCAAATGGATCAAATTGCTGAGGCGGGAGTTGCAGCTCATTGGATTTATAAGTCAGATGACAGTGACCATCAAAGCTCGAACCACCTGGCTCGCCAATGGTTATTAGACTTACTCGATCCTGCGCATCAAACTGAGAACGCGATTGAGTTTCTCGAGCATCTCAAGATGGACTTATATCCTGATGAGGTTTACGTATTCACACCTCGTGGCGATATTAAAAAGATGCCTCGTGGTTCAACGGCTCTCGACTTTGCGTATGCGGTACACACCGATGTGGGTACGCATTGTACAGGCGCGCGGATTAATAAATCGTTGGCCTCACTGCCTACCGTATTGAGTAATGGTGATAGCGTTGAGATTATTACCTCAAAGAGTTCATGGCCAACAGCTTCGTGGCTTAACTATGTGGTAACCGCCAAAGCTCGTACGCAAATTCGTCATTACCTAAACGCGCAAACTGAGGAAGACGCTTTGAACCTTGGTAAGCGATTGCTTGCTGGTGCGACAAAGCAACGTTTATTTGGTCGACGAAAAATTTCGAGTAAGGTACAAGAAAAGCTGCTGACTCAATTGAACTTGAAGACCTGGTCGGAGTTGTTGATTGAAATTGGCCTCGGCAAGCGAATTCCTGATTTGGTTGCACGTCAAGTTGCGCAATTAACCGACGGCAGTAGCGAAGGTAAGGTTATTGGCAAAGAAGCCTTAGTGATTAAAGGTTCAGAAGGTATTTTGCTGACCTATTCAAAATGCTGTTGCCCTGTACCTGGAGACTCAATCATTGGGATTTTAACCGCAGGGCATGGCTTGGCGGTTCATGCAATTGATTGCCCTAATTTGTCGGAGCAACGTAAGCAACCTGAGAACTTTTTACTGGTCGATTGGGATGATGAGATTGATCAAAATTTCCAAGCGCGCTTACAAGTCAAATTGCATCATATTACTGGCGCCTTTGCCGAAGTTGCTACCGCGATTGCTGAAAATGGCTCAAACATTAATCATGTAGATTTGCATGAGGGCTCCGATACCGTGCGCCAAATTGATTTTGTTGTTGACGTCAAAGATCGTCTGCACTTATCGCGCATCATGCGTGCCATTTACCGTTTACCATCGGTTAGTAAAGTGACGCGCCATAAAGGTTAAGGCTTTGCGCCAAGTTAGGCCTTGTAGGCCACTCTTGTAGACCTCTCTTCTAGACCACTATAGTCATGAAGCTATTGCATTGTTGATTGTGTAATCATTCAAGCAATGCCAGAATATCGGCATGAATAAAAAAATCATTAGTACAGATAAAGCACCAGCGGCGATTGGAGCTTATTCGCAAGCGGTCAAAGTCGAGAATGTGGTTTATATCTCAGGTCAAATTCCACTAGACCCTAATACCAAAGCCATAGTCAGCGATGATTTTGTTGAGCAGTCTCATCAAGTTTTTTCAAACCTTGCCGCTGTTGCTATGGCGTCAGGCGGCTCATTAAATGACGCTGTAAAACTCACTGTCTATCTTGCCGATTTAGCTGATTTCCCTCAATTGAACGAGGTTATGGCGAGGTATTTAAGCGAGCCTTTCCCTGCTCGCGCAACAGTGCAGGTTGCTGGATTACCTTTGGGCGCTAAAGTAGAGATTGATGCGGTTCTCTGTTTGGCCTAACACTCATTTGTATTATGAGTTCGATTAACGCGATTGCAAAAGGAGTTTGCAAATGACAAAAACTAAAGCGCCTGCGGCTGGGAACAAGACTAAAGAAGAGTATGCAGCGGTTACAAGCTTATCTGGCGTCGGGCCTCAAATGGCGACCAAGCTTAGTAAGCTGCATGTGAATACTGTTCAGGATGTGCTCTTTCATTTGCCGCATCGATATGAGGATCGAACCAGTGTCACAGATTTAGGTGCATTACTGCCTAACCTATCAACGGTAGTGATTGGCCAAATTGATTTAGCTCAGGTGGTATTTGGACGTCGCCGCAGTCTATTGGTGCGCATTAGTGATGGCACCGGCTCGTTAACCATTCGAATGTTCTACTTTAATCGTTCTCAAGAAAAAAGTTTTCAGCGAGGGCTTTGGGTTAAGTGTTTTGGCGAAGTAAGGCCAGGCGCTAAAGGCTATGAAATGATACATCCTGAGTATCGAGTGAGCCGAGACGAACCAGAAGGTGGTTTAGATTCTACGCTCACCCCCGTTTACCCCACGACCGAAGGCGTTAGCCAAGCCTTGTGGCGTAAGATCACCGATCAAGCCTTAAAGCAATCATTGCCGCGCATAAAAGAGCTGGTGGATGTCAGTTGTTTGCCTCCTGAAATGCAGACTGCCTACCAAGCGTCATCGCTGCAAGCGGCTATTCAAGCTCTGCACCGTCCTAGAACTGGCGTTGACTTAGTGAGTATGCAAGAGGCCACCAGCGATGCGCATCAACGTTTGATTGTCGAAGAACTTCTCGCCCATCATTTTAGTTTGCGTAAATCACGCGCCGCCAGAGAGCATGAACTTGCTCCGGTGCTCGAATTCACCTCATCGATAGGGCGCTCGTTTTTAAATAACCTAGGTTTTACGCTTACCGCTGCGCAGCAGAGAGTATGCCACGAGATTGGCGCTGACTTATCAAATTCATCGCCTACTATGCGATTGGTACAGGGCGATGTAGGTTCAGGTAAAACAGTCGTCGCGGCGATGGCAATGTTGCAAGCGGTGAGTTCTGGCGTGCAATGCGTATTGATGGCGCCGACCGAATTGCTGGCTGAGCAGCACTTCAAAACCTTAGGCGACTGGTTTGGGAAGCTAGGTATTGATGTTGGTTGGTTAGCAAGTAAAACGCCTGCCAAACAAAAGCGCGATACGCTTGAACGTTTAAGCAATGGCGAACTTTTGGTGGCCGTAGGCACGCACGCCTTGATCCAGCCTGCTGTTGATTATAAGCATCTTGGCTTAGTAGTTATTGATGAGCAGCACCGATTTGGGGTTGAGCAACGTCTTGCATTGCGTGCAAAAACTCCTGAGGGCCAAGTGCCGCATCAAGTAGTGATGACGGCCACTCCAATTCCGCGAACGTTGGCCATGACTTTCTATGCCGATCTTGATGTTTCGAGCATCGACGAACTCCCGCCAGGTAGAAAAGTAGTTGAGACGGTGGTGATGCCATCTGAAACTAAGCGCATGGAAGTAATTCAGCGAGTAAAAGCGGCCTGTGAATCTGGTAAGCAAGTGTATTGGGTGTGCCCACTAATCGATGAATCTGAAGCACTTGAAGCGCAAGCTGCAACCGACACTGAACAACAACTGAGCGCTGCTTTGCAGGGTGTAAAAGTTGGTTTGGTGCATGGTCGGCTCAAGCCCAAAGAAAAAGAGACGGTGATGGGCCAGTTTCGAAATGGTGATATTGATCTTTTGGTGGCGACGACTGTTATTGAGGTTGGTGTCGATGTTCCTAATGCAAGTTTGATGATTATCGAAAACGCCGAGCGTATGGGCTTGGCGCAATTGCATCAATTGCGAGGGCGAGTAGGTCGTGGCAGCGAGAAATCATTCTGTATTTTGCTTTATCAAATGCCCTTGAGTCAGCATGCTAAGCAACGACTAAAGACCTTGCGCGAAACCAACGATGGTTTTGTAATCGCCGAGAAAGACCTTGAAATACGCGGTGCGGGCGAACTATTAGGCACTCGCCAAACGGGCAGCATTAGTTTTAAAGTAGCCGATTTGATTCGCGACCAGCATTTATTACCTTTAATTGACGGCACTGCGACTAAACTAGCATCCAAGACACCACAGCATATCGACGCGCTGATCGATCGATGGATCGGCAGTAAAGAAGATTATGTAAACGCCTAGAGCGAGTTTAAGCAGATACTATGGCTAGCCACTTCAAACTGATTAACGATATCCCGCATTACTTGGAGCTAATGCGCTTTGATAAGCCCATCGGCACGCTCTTGTTATTGTGGCCAACACTTTGGGCACTCTGGATCGCCACCAATGGCCGCCCCAGTGCTTTGTTGGTTTGGGTATTTACCTTGGGTGTACTTGTAATGCGTTCCGCGGGTTGTGTGATCAATGACTTTGCCGACCGAGACATCGACCCGAATGTGGAGCGTACTCAATCGCGTCCGTTGGCAAGTGGCGCCCTGTCTGCCAAGAATGCCATAGTGCTTTTCATCATATTAGGTTTAATCGCGCTCGGTCTATTATCGTGTTTACCTTCTCGAGTTTGGCCTTTGGCAATTCCAGCCGCGGCCTTAACAATCGCCTACCCATTTATGAAGCGCTTTATTCAAGCGCCTCAGTTAGTCTTAGGCTTGGCATTTTCGTTTTCAATCCCGATGGTCTATGTTGCGGTAGATCATGCATTTGACACGGTATTCTGGGTGATGTTTATCGCTAACGTGCTTTGGGTTGTGATGTTCGACACTGAGTACGCCATGTCTGATCGCGAAGATGACCTAAAAATAGGCGTTAAATCGACTGCGATTTGGTTTGGTCGTTTCGATATTCTGATTATCGCGATACTACAGACGGCGTTTGTGTGCGCGATGATGCTGATCATGCTGCTGCTTCATTTGGAATTTAGTTTCATGATCAGCGTCACCGTAGTCGCCGGTATGTTTGTCTATCAACAATGGTTGATTCGAAACCGAGAACGCGCACCTTGCTTTCAAGCATTTTTAAATAATGGTTGGGTTGGCGCGATTGTTTGGTTTGGTTTGCTTACCGCATTTTAGACAGCCTTGGGTTTTTGCAGGCGCTGCAAAAATAAGCTAATTATGCATATCAGCGTGACGCTGATTGCGAATGCCGGAAACAGCAGCGCTAAGATAACGATCACTGCAAGAACCAATTTATCGGGTTTGAAACCATCGGGAGGCTTAGGTAGGCCGAGCTCGCCTTTTGGTTTTCTTAGAAAATAAGAGACCAGCGAAGCAAGGATTGCGATAAAGAATGTCATCGCTATTAGTAGCACTGCAACCAGATTCGCTTTGCCATATTCGCCTTGATGCAAACGCATGAAGACTTGCCGAAGTTCCATCAAAATTCCAACTTGTTGCCAAGTTAATGCCTTAATTAGTTCGCCCGAGTATTGATCAATATGCAGCACCTGTTGCTGCTCTAGCCAGAATGCGGTATTCGAAACGCTGAATACGCCCTTAGCGTCTTGTGGTAGTTTGATTGTCAATGTGCCTTCTAGATTTTTAGCATTAGCAATTTCAACAACCTTATCAAGTGCCAAGCTGGTTTGTTTTTCGGAGGTGATTTGAGAGCTTAAACCTTTGGCGTTTCTCCAGTGTTTTGGATATCCGGTGTCGGTTTGTTTTTGAACCCACTTTAGATTGTCACCAAACAGCTCAGTCCAAGGTATGCCTCCAGCTAAAATGATTAGCATGAATATGCTCATCCAAAATGCGAGCACACTGTGCATATCGCGCCAGAAAATTCTCTTACCGTTTTTTCTACGCACAGTGAAGAAGCCACCTTTTCGAAGTGACCCGTTTTGGTCGGTAAATGAGCGAGCTGGCCACCAAATGAAAATGCCACTAATCGCCAGCACAATAAACCAGCTTGCTACCAGTTCAACAATTAGAGACCCCGCCTGGCCGAGCAACAGCTCGCCATGTAACTTTCGCACTGTGTACATTAAGCTCTCAGGTTGTTCAAACGTGCCACTAACCTCATTGGTATAAGGGTTTACATACACGAGATTTCGCGCATGCCCTTTGGCGTGTTTACGAAACTGGGTAGCATGCTTTGCGTCGGTTGCTAGGGTCACGCTCATGATCGGATGATCGCTGAATTCTTGAGCAGTCTCTAGCTGTTCTTGATACGAAGCCATGCTGACTGAACTACTTGTATCAACAAAGCGCGCATCTTGGTAGCGATAATCGTTGTAGTTATCTTTAAACAAATAGATTGAGCCAGTGATGCACAGCATGGCCATGACTGGCAAGCAGAGCAAGCCAGCGACAACATGCCATTTCCACAGCCATTGCCTTAAGCCTCTCGATATGGAGTCTCTCGATTTATGCATTATTCAGCTCACTAAAATTGATATGAAATGCCAGCGTAATAGCTACGACCGTCAACGGTTCTAAAGGTTAGCGCGCCGCGTGAGAACGTCGCTCGATCTTCTAGAGTGTCGCTGATGTTCAACACATTGAGCCAAACGCGCCAGTGCTCTTGTTGGTATGTGAGCCTTAGATTGATGCGCTCGTCACGAGTAAATTTTCCAGCTCCGGAATTAGCATCGTCTGAGAAATAGCTTGAGTAAAAATCACCTTCAAGTTCGGCTGTAAAGTTGGCTACTGGCTCCCATGCGAAGCGAATGTTGGCGTGATGCTTTGGCGAGCGAGCAAGTTCATTGCCGCTAAAATCGTCACTCGCACCCGGCGTGCTTTGTACGAATGTATCGTAGCGATTATCGGCATAGGTATGCGTTAAGCCTAGGCGCCAGTTCGCATTTTGTGGTGCGTACTCAATTACTGATTCTAAGCCTTTTACCGTGACCTGGCCGGCATTGGTTGTGAGCTCAAATTCTTCACCATTAGCGTTAATGAGTTCTTGAGTAACTAAGTAGTTATCGACTCGATTGTGGTAGTACGAGCTGTCGTATGCCCAGTTTCCCCATGAACCGCGAATACCGATTTCAATATTTTGCGCTTCTTCTTGGTCGAGGTTAGGGTTGCCATTTTCGCTATCGAATAGATCATCTAGATCAGGCGCGTAGTAGCCATCTGATACAGACGCCCAGAGTTGTGTGGTATCTGACACCTGGTAGTTAATGCCAAACTTTGGAGCGAGCTCGTCAAAATTCGCATTTAAGCCATGGTCTAGATCAGATCGTAGAGTGATGTCTTCGTAGCGGGCACCGGCGGTTACGCTCAATTTTTCTGTGATATTCGCGTGATACTGAACAAAGTAGGCGTCAAGATCCAGCTGGTTATTAAAACTGGTGAAAGGGCCACTTAATGAGATATCGCTTCGATCGAATGCGTCGGTAGCGACATCGCCGCGGTAGCGATCAAGCCCGACTGTGACCGAACCTACGTTCAGATCATGGCGATAGTTCGCTTTGACATTTAAAGCTTCATCGTTTTCGTCTTGAGGCCCTCTGAAGCGAGATAAGCCAATGGTGTCTTTATTGCGTTGCAATACGACTGCGTTGAATTCTCCGGTATTGAGTTGGTGTTCCAAAGCGAGTGACAGGGTATTTTGTTCAAGATCAGTTGCTGAACTTAAGTTGCCTGCTTGTTGGCGATCTTGGAGAATTTGTTCAGCGCTTAAATCACCACGAAGCTCAGTGACTTCTTCAAAGCGTTCCAGTCTCGCGGTCAGCTTTGTTTGCTCACCAAGCTGGTAAATCAGCTTAAGGCTGGCGGCATCGCGATCATTTTGAGAACCTTCGCGCAAGCCATCTAAGCGTCGATTATTGACGCTAAGCGCATAGCCGAAGTTGCCTATTGTCGATGAGACGTCGAGTCCAAAACGCTGACGGTTAAAGTTGCCAAGTTCTGCGCTGACACGGCTTTGAGATTGTTCTGGGGTATCGCGTGTGACCACATTGACCACGCCGCCAAATACATTGTTGGGGTAAAGTGCAGATGTTTGTCCTTTGATTACTTCTACTCGTTGAATATCGAATGTGTTAACGCGGTCTAATCGCTGCGTGGCGCCGCCATAAGGACTTTCGATTGGCACGCCATC
>CAKZRZ010000061.1 GCA_937918955.1 uncultured Arenicella sp. | reverse complement strand
GTCATAGCTCGCTGTGGTGTTGTTCGGGTAGCTGGTTTTCTTTAGCAAGCTACTGCGATCGTATTCGTAGGTGGTCACGCCCTGTAAAGTGGTGAGGCTTTGCCCGGCTGAGATAAACTTCTGAGTGGTGACGTCAGTGACTCGGTTCAGGCCATCAAAACTGTAGCTGGTGATTAAGCCGTCGCTGTCGGTAAGGCTAGTACGGTTGCCGTTTAAGTCGTAGCTATAGCGAATGGTTTTGTTAAAGCTGTCGGTGCGATTAAACAGGCGATCAAAATCGTCGTAGGTTTTGGTGTCGGTTCTCACCTCTGTGCTTCCGCCAGCAAGAGAGTAGGTTTCAGTGACGCTGACAACATTGTTGTTACCGTCGTAGGCCATGGCCTCGCTGATCATGTCGCGCCCTGTTGATACTCGAGGGTTTGAGTAGGTGGTGCTCGTCAGGCGATTAAGTGCGTCGTAGCTGTGAGTATCTATTTGGCCATTGGCGTCGGTCTTGACCAGAATATTGTTATTCGGATCATAATCGTAGGTACAAATCGCCGCGCCGTCTGAGGTGATCGGATAACGCTTAATAGCCTTGCGGTTAAGCGCATCGTATTCATAGCGAGTGACGTTGCCGTTCGCGTCGGTTTGGCGAACTAGGTTATTTTCACGATCATAGTCGTAGCCACTCTCTTGAGTGAGCGCATCGGTAATGCCGACTAAGCGATTTAGCTCATCATAGCCATACTGCCATTGGTTACCTTCGGGGCGAGTTTTTTGAATTTGATTATTGTTTAAATCATAGGCGTACGAGGTAGTCTCGTTCTCGCCATTGGTTTCGGTGAGCTTGCGTTGACGTAAATCATAGCTGTAACTCGACTCGCGGTTCTCTGGGTCGCGCATGCTGAGCACGTCGCCCATGGCGTCGTAGGTGTAGGTAGTGATGGCCGTTTCAGGGCGGCTTTCGAGTACCATCTCATGGCGCTCGTTGTACTCCATCGCGGTGACGTTGCCGTTGGCATCTTCTATGCCGATTAAATCACCGATTTCAGAATAAGTGTTTTTAACGATGCGTATGCCATTTCGTGATTCATCGACTACTCGGTTAAGGCGATCGTATTCACGGGTGGTAACAATGTTTCGTTTATCGGTGGTCTTTAGTAGGTTGTCGTTTGCGTCGTATTCATTGCTCACAATGCGGCTGTGCGAACCCGCCTCTGGCTCAGTGACTTTAACCACACGGTTAAGCTCGTCGTACTCTTGCTCAGTAGTGTTGCCACGCTTGTCTGTAACGCTTAGCACATTATCAACAGGGTCATAGACCGTGCGGATGGTTTGGTTTAGCGCATCTGTAACCAGCGTGTTTCGGTTTAGGCGATCATATTCAAATCGAGTGACATTAAGCTCACCATCAGTGCTGCGGCTGACATTGCCGAACACATCGTATTGCGTAGCAAGTGTTCTGTTTTCAGGGAGCTGCTGCTCAGTTCGTTGACCCAGGGCATCATAACGATATCGAGTTATAAAGCCTTTTGCGTCAGTCACCGTGAGCGGGTTGCTATCGTCATCATAAGTGTAGCTCATTAGCGGGCCAATGCTATCTGACTCGCTAACCAGTCGGTTAAGAAAATCGTATTCGCGTACAATTATGTTTTCGTTAAGGTTGGTAACTCTTACCTCGTTGCCAACTCGATCGTAGCTTATGAAACTCTGAAAACCTCGCTGATCAGTCACCTTGTCTCGTCGATGAAGCCGATCGTAATCATAGCGAATACTATTTCCATTATGATCGAATTCGGCAGTCAGATTACCGTAGTCATCGTATTCATAGACAAAGCGATTTTCATCTAAGTTAGTATGAAAAACTCTTCTGTTTTTGTCATCGTAAGCGTGTGTTTCGCTATTACCTCGAGCGTCTGTATAAACCAATAGATTGCTCGCACGGTCATATTCCCATGACATTGAGCGTTGGTCAGGCGTGCCCACTGCGTCGCGCTGAGCCACTTTACGATTCATTGCATCGTAGTCGTATTGCATGATGCGCCCGAGCTCATCTATTTGCTCGATAATATTGTCGTTGCCATCGTAAGTTAACTTGGTGATGCCGTTTTCAGCGTCAGTCACCTCAGTACGTCGGTATAGATTGTCGTAGCCAAACTGTGTCAGCTGATCAGCGGCCGAACCACCGCTCACTCTACTAGTTAGAATATTGCTGGTGTCGTCGTAGGTGTAGCTTACGGTTTTGACAAGACCTTGTTCGTTTCTAGGATACTCCTCTCGTATAAGCCGGTTGGCATCATCGTACTCTAGAGTAGTGACATTGCCGCGGTAATCGGTCATCGACGTTTCATTGTCGTTGGCGTCATAGCCCATGGTTTTTCTGACCATAACAGAAGGTCGCCTTGGGCTTGGGGCAGATTCAACGCGCTCTTCGATAAGGCGATTGTCAAAGTCGAACACGGACACCATGCGGCGCCCCTCTTCGTCGACCTCTAATACTTTGTTACTGTTTGGGTCGTACTCGTATAAACGTCGGCCACGTTCAGCATTATCCTGTTTTGTTACACGATTGAGCCAGTCATATTCGAAAGTCGTTTCATTCCCATTCTCGTCGGTACTAGAAATCAAACGACTGCGCTCGTCATATTCGGCAGACGTTTTTCCAATTGGCAATTTTGATTGCCTAACATTGCCGTATTGGTCGTAAAGGTATTGAGTAACTTTAGCCCGCTCGTCCGAATAGGTGCGTCTATCTCCATTGGATTGATAACTAAAGTTCTCGTTACATGGCGCGCTACACGCTGGCGTCGACGGATGCGTTATCTTGGTAAGGTTACCTCGCCCATCATACTCGTAGTTTGTAGTGTTCCCGCGCCGGTCGGTTCGTGAACGAATAAGATTACGGATGGTGCCGTTATAGCCCTCACGCTCATAAGTACTTGTTGTAGTAAACGTGCCCCCGTTCGGGCCGGTTACTTCTTCTAAAGTTTGATTGCCATCTTGATCGTATTCATAGCGCTTAACCACCCCATTCTCATCAGTCTCAGAGAGCATCAGGGTATCGTTAGGGGTCCACGTCATGAACTTACTGCCCGTTGGGCCATCTACTTGAATGCCTCGGCCGATGGAGTCCATGGTGTGTCGATAGAGAACGCCACGAGGGTCGGTAATCTCTACTTTTGGTAATTCGGTAAAACTAAATTGATCAATATAGTTGAGCGTCGAAACAATGTCGTTTTCGGCGCTAGGAAGATCTCCATCTACCTCATCGGTTTTTGCAACTTCAACAACAGCGACTTTACTAGAGACGTATTGAAAGACTAAGTCTTTGAATCCATCTGACACACTAATCTCGCTAGTGACTCGGGCATACTCATACTCGGTTTTTATGCCTCTATGATCAACCACGGCTTCAATAGCAATTGGTGATCGATTGTCATCTGCAGGGTCAGCTAACACAAGAGTAGTTTGAGGTATTTCTTGATAGACGTAGACTTCATTAATAGAGTCTACGGTTGGAGAAGGCCCATCGCTGGTATTGTGATTAATCGCTTCTACAAAGCGACCATGTTCGTCATAGCGATATTCAATGTCATAGCCAATGCCACTCACTCTGGTAATAACGTTTCTGAAAAAACCATAAAGCTGCGTAACGGCGCTTGGCTTGATATTCTCTATATCAATTGGACTCCCATCTTCATTTGATGAGCCCGCCGCTATAGCGGCGAGCTCAGACACCGGTCGATACTCGAGGTTAATCTGGCGCCCAGACGAGTCGCGAATAAATTCAATTTGCGGCGCACGTACTCCATCGGGGCTATAGGCCAAACTTGTGCGATTACCGTTTGTGTCTTCTATGTATTCAAGATACACAGGAGAGAGAGGCGTGATCGGCTCGTAGTCAATTATGAATCGCTGGCTATAATGATAGCGGGTTCCATCTTTTGCATAGAAGTCCCAGTTTCCTTCGCTTCGCTCGAGAGAGCTATGGTAACCACGACTCGGTAAATAGCTGCCGTCGGCTTGCGGAAAGAATGTGACGCCTCCCGCAACGCCTCCCGAGACAACAACCCAGCCGCAGGGGGTAACTTGAACAAAGCTGTCGTAATTGTGGCTCCACCCAGGGCCGAAGGTTGACGGTGACGAACTCTGGCTCGAATAGCTGCGAGAAAACTCTAAATTGGGGCCTCTACCAGGTATCTGTATATCGGTCTTGTTTAAAAACAAAGAGCCATTCCATAGGTTTACGTTTTCATAAACGGGAGAGCCTACAGGCAAACGGCCAATGTCTGACTCAGAAAAAGAAAAGGAACTCTCTAAGGTATCAACGCGACCTGTTTCAAGCGATTCAGCGGTAATAAAAACTCGTGTGACACCTTCGGTTAAAAAGGCGTCTCTGAAACCGATATCGTCAAGGTCAAATTCGACCAACCCCGCATCAAGGGTCCTGTTAGTAATAAACCTCTTTGGTGATCTAAAGTCAGGGTGAAAGGTTTCGATAGTCACCCTTGAATCTTGCAATAAATCTAGACCAAATGTGGGCTCAACCACCGTACAAGATTGAGCATTGACACGATCAGTAATAATCGAGCCGCCGCCACCGCCGCCACGGCTTACACGACCTGCCCGAGGTCTGCGTGTTTCACTGCCCGCACGTGAAATAACCGGAGAATTAACTGCTAACTCTGTTCTATCTGACCTAACCTCATCGAATTCGGAACCACGGTTGTACACAACCTCAAAATGATATTCTTTTTCAGGATCAAACAGCGTAGGTGGTAGGTTCGCCTCTCCTCCCTTTCCTAGAACAACTCCAACCGATACCCCGTCTTCGAAAATTTCGAGATTCTCGATAATTGGCTCATAGTCAGCAGGTTCGTGTTGATAGGTAATCGAGTGAAAGCGTTGAGGTAAACCAAATTTATCTGCTTCGAACGGAGAGATTTCATCTGGAGTTATTCTCAATGCCGTCACAGCTCTTCCGGTGCTGAAGGTCAATTCTTCGGTGGTAGTTTGACCATTGCGGCCGCCCCTGTGAAACTGCCAATCCACGACCGCTTCATATCGCCCCGGTTGTTCCCCTACGTTTAAGTCAGTGAATCGAATGTCAGCGCCATTAATCGAAGAGCTAGGCGAAATATAGGAAAAATTGGCATCGCCCTCAAAGCCGTCTAACACCGTTTTCACGTTCAATACTTCAGATCGCTCTATGTCATCTGGTAAATCGAGTATGCTGGGCCGCGCAGTATGAAAACCTGTTCCGCGATATACTTCGCCCACTTTGACAGCTGAATATTGGCTGAACCCACGACTATCGAAAATGGGGCGTCCATACGCGGGTGCCTCGTATGGAAACCGTAATGTGCTTTCTAAACCCGCATCGACGGTGATCGGATACAGCGCGCTAAACTGAATTAGCCCCGGCGGCGGGCCCAATGAGCCGAAAATAATACCTACTCTAAAAATGCCTAGAGAGTCGGTGGTATAAGTTGTAGAAGTTGCACCGCAGCTGCTAAATGAAAAAGTTACTCCGAGACAATCGGGCGTAAGTATTCGATGTGGCTTGATATCCAAATCGTTGAAATCTATCGCGCTGGGTAAATTCTGTACCTCAACCTCATCAGTGTTGACAGTGACCTCTACATTGGCAACCGCATTGCCAAATTCGTCTAGAACGTATACCTCCTCAAAACCTAAGGAACCGTTGATGGAACCATTCAGACCAACGCCACTTTGGACGTCATGAAAAAACTCTTTAGCCTCACCCGGAACAGTTAAGAGAGTGAAAAAAGTCTCGGAACGAACCGTAATTTCTCCGCGAGACTCCACACGCACTTCGATGTAATCTAATGCAATTTGGGTTGGAAACGCATCGTCATTTTCTTGGATAATAAAGCTTACATCGGGGCTTTCTAGGATTACCTCAGGCGCTTGATACTTTATGGTGGCGATACCACTAATGTCAGTAAATACGGAGGCAGTGGTCTCACTTTCCTTGAAAACATCATCTTCGATAATGAACTCACCAGTACTTATATTGCGATCGAATACAACCTTAGCCCCAGCTACTGCCAAGCCTGCAGAATCACGTACGAAGACCGCTAGCTCTTCAAACTCTTGCCCTGCTTGCTCAGTTTGAAAATTAGAACTAGAACGCAAGGTAATTGTCGATGCTTGCGAGCTATCAAAGTTAGTGCCACGAGAATTCGGATCACTTAGAAAGTCACCTATGTCGCTTGGAAACGGTTCGGCTGTAGCTCCGCCTGCGAGGCCACCGCTGATAAAATAACCTGATTCAGCGGTTATAGGGTCAGTGACTATCCATACAGAGCCTGACCAATCAAGGTAAGTCAATTCTTCTTCAGGTATTAATACGTCGAAGCCCAGTTGGAGCCAATCGCGTACAGAGTCAATTACTGGTTCTGAATGTTGGTTCAAACTTAGTTCTATATCGACCACATCTTGTGGTTTTAGAGCGAGAATTGTTTTCCCAGCTTGTTCCATTAAAGCGATGCCCTTATCAGCTGAGATACTGTCGACATCAAACAAGCGCTCAAAAATCGCATGCTCTAGAAAAGAACCTTGAAGAGCAGAAAGCGCAGAAAAATCTTGTTCGGAAAATGCATCAGGCCGAGCTTCGGCAGAATCTGTTACACGTAAAGCTGCATCGAGATTAACGCCATTAAATTCCAATGAAACCGGCTGACCAAGAAGCGGCTCTACTTTTACATCGATATCGTTACTCGCAAATACTAAACTAGGTATCGGTTGTACCAAACGCCTCTTCAGCGTTTGCGCCAACGATAATTCTGATGCAGCCCACTCACTTAAATAGCGCAATGCAATTTGGCTTAAGATTCGTCCGCCAGAGGTTTCGTAGTTTTCTTCACTTTCTCGAAATCGAGCATCTTGGGCGGTGACTCCAACACCATGGTAGTTACCTGAGCGAATCAGCTTATCAACACGATAGGTGCCCGCTGGCCCACTAAATTCGATGCTAAAGTTATGCAGCGTGCCTGCGGGTACAAGCCCTTGCGCGACCGCCACTGGAATACCGTTCACTTTAACCTGTGGTCTCAAATCAACTAGGTATAATGGGGTTAAGCTAAGACCACCCAAACTTAAAATCAAATCGTGATCTTCCTGACTGCCTGCTTGATAAGAGAGGCTAACGCTTTGATTAGCTAAGCTCGAAACAGGCAAGCTGACATCCATGATAGCGTCACTTGTATTTTGATTGCGGTAAGAAATAAAACGTATTTTGTGAATCGCTCGATCCGCAATTGATGGCGACTCTTCTAGCACCGCTTCTACCGATAGCGGTAGGGTATTTGGCAAATAGCCTGCAGGCTGAATCTCGAGAGACAAGATGTCTTGCGCAGGAGTTTGCTGAAGGTTCACATTCTGTGTAAGAGCTTCATCATTAATCAAATCATTGATTTGAGCGACAACATCTTGGCCTTGCTCACTCCGTAAGAAGTCCTCTCGAAATGCAGCTGCGTTAAAACCGCTTTCTTTCAATACTGAAGCGCTCTGGTTTCTCGACCACTTTTTAATCGATGGCATTAATGCCAACCAAACTTGACCGGTCTGATCGAGGCTTGCTCCACGATAATTGGCATAAGGAACGTAGGCGCTCAACCACGTATGTTCAACTAAGACATTTCGAACTTGGCCAGCCTCAATAAGCGTGCGATGCGGTATCGCCGCTCGCTGTAACACTGCGAGCGCCTGATCGATCTCGTCGGTTGCAGTCATCTCCAGCAAGTCTTGCGCCGGTACTCGGATTACACCCGTAACAAATCTGGTTGGAATACTACTGGCGCGAAACAAGTCAGACAAAAGCATCGCTTGGTCAGTACTATTGCCTTCTTTTTGCTGTAGCACCGAACCAGAGCTCAGCATAGAACCGCTGTACCAGCGGGTTTTTATATTCGAATGCACGTATTCGTACAATTTAATGGGGTCGTACTCAAACTCTTCCGCAAGCGCTTGAACAGAGGGCTCTAGCTCACCTGGCTCAGAATCAGAGATAGTAGGTGCGGAGCTTTGAGCTTGTGCGTATGACGGCGTGACCGCAGGTTCCAACACAACATCCTTTCGAGGCAAGGCTAAGGCCTGATACGGTAAATTACTAAACCGAAGAATTGGCTGAGACTGAACCGACGCATTCTCAATTTCACTTAAACTTTCAATAAGCGATTGGAGCTGTCGCTGTAAGCTAAAACGTTTCAGAAACGATGTTTCTTGGTCTGCACCTTGCGCATTGAAAATTAATTCAAAGTCTCTCAACAGTGTGTCAGATTTATCACGGTATTCAGCCTTGGCTTCGCGCAATTTAGCTAAATGTTTAGACGACGCGTTAAGCTCTAGCAATCGTTGCTCTATGACATTGAAGTTTTCTAAGTAGAGCAAATGATGCGCTTGCCATTCTACAAACTTTGGCTTTAAGCTTTGCATCTCAGGGAGATCATCAAACGCTGAAACGGCTTTATCGATAAAGCTTTTCGGCTCGCCTACGAGCTTTGAGAACTGGGCTAAGAACTCCGCTTGAATATTAACCAACTGCGTAGCAGTTTCGAGTGTGCTTAAGTTTGGCCCAGTGTTTTTCGCTACATTACTGGATGCAAAACCGCCTGATGGAAGCTCACGACCATTTACAAAGTCCTGAAGTAATTCAGATCTCGTCTTTACAGTTGTTGCCTCGAGGCCCTCTTTTACCGAAGTCGAACTTAGATTCGATTCGGCATAAGCTCCGAGTGACATAAACAATAAAGGCAATGCAAACAGCGACAATAGAAGCTTGCGAGAAAAGCCTATGCCCACCATTTGATGATGGCGCATTGACTCGAGCAAAACAGGTAAATAGTTCTGCTGGGAAGCTTCTTTAGACTGCAATTGAATTGTCTTTTTATACATTGATTCAAGCACGCCGTCGGTATCGGCTGATCTATTATGTTTCTTCACTATAAAAAGTCCTGACAGCATCGTAGCGTTCCGCTTAATTGCCCTTGATATTGCCCTAGCGCATTCGCTGTTGGAGTTCCCACGAGGTCGACCAAAAACGTACTTAGCTGTTCGCACACCAGCTGACCATCACATGTTTGCAATACGCTGAGCTCTCCGCTTACTTGATTGGTAGATGTATTAATGGAGCCTGAGAATACCGTACGTTGATCAACTTCATCGACCGACAAACCAATTGGGTTTACCACTTGATCAACGGTTACTGTAAATGTATTGCCGTTGCGACTAGCAGCAACTGGGCCAGTCACTTGAGTATCACTGACCTCGATGGTAATGACGCCAGAGACGCTTTCGGTAACAAAACTAGAACACACTCCGGTAGATGTTGCGGCGTGCGCCGGTAGCACTATGCAGTTCACAACTGGTTTGATCCATTGACTATCGATCGATGCCGCGGCACCGATGCCGCTTAATACCAGCAGCGATTTTCTTTTATCAGAATTCATCTATTTTTCCTCCTCTAGAAGAAGTAGCTGCAACACAGGGACGATAATCGCAGGATTATCCTCTTTGGTGTTTATCGATATCTCGAAGGTACTTGTTGGTGATGTATAGCGTTGACCACCGGTGGCGACATCTTCAACTACGTATGAAACCTTGACGGTCTTACGAGTATCGGCTTTCGGGGTATAGCTCAACGAACAATCTGGGAACGTAATGGTTGGCGCCGCGTTGCTTTCGAAAGCATCAATGTCCGAGATATCGGCGATACGAATTCTAAAACGCGGGGCTTGATTGTCGCCAGAGGATCGTGCCCATGCTGGCAGTAACACTGGCCCAGCTTCGGAGATTGAGTGATCAGGCACAAATGAACAACTCGCGCCGGGTCTGACGGTGACGTTTACTTTGGCTGACGAAACTTGATTAGTCACTCCATCAGTTATTGAGTATGTAAATGAATCACTACCAATGAACAAGAGGCTAGGATAATAGTTGTAATCACCGGTATTTAGCTTAACTAAGCTGCCGCTAGACGGGAGCTCTGTGATTTCGATAGTCAGATCGTCAATGTCCCTATAATCATCATTATCGAGTAACTTAACGTTACCTAATGCTCCACGGCGTAACTCAATTTCATCATCACGCGCTTGAAGCGCGGCGACTACGATACTAAATTCAACGCTTGCTCTCTGCGAATTCCCCGCTAAGTCGAAGGCATTTACAATTAAGGTATAAGTGCCCAGCTGGTCTATGGATTGTGGAGCGCTAAACGGTTCACCGTTCAATGTCATCTCGACGCGATCCAAGTGCTCATCTGATACGTTGATGATTGGTGTGATCGGCCCGACCACTAGCTGCTCATTTTCAATATTAGAAAATTCGATTGTTGGTGGTGTGTTGTCGACAATAAAACTGTGTACCACTGAACTACTTGAATCACCATTAATGTCAGTTGCCCGAGCTGAGATCTGATGCTCGCCTTCAGCTAAATCCGACAATCGAACTCGATAGGAGTTTGCAGCAAATGCAGAGGCATTAATAGAGAACCAGACGCCATTATCGAAACGCGCTTCAACTGTACGGACGCCAGACTCGTCAACCGCGGTTGCCAGCGCAGACGACCGTAAGCTATTAACTATGGCATTATTCGTCGGCTCACTGATTGACACAACCGGCGGTTGGTTTTCAACAATTGAGAAACTCTCTTCGTCCAAACGCTGAGTGAAACGTTCACCACTCTCTAGTGTTTGCGTAGCAAGCATCACTAACTTATAGCGATTATTCGGTAAACCCGAAGTCGAGAATATTCGCGCTTCTTGGAGTTGTTGCCCTACCGCCAATTGCTCAATGAGCTGAGGTTCTGAAGAAACAATATCCAAACCTTGCTCAACTCGGTAAGTGATGGTTAAACCGTCAATATTGGTGTTACCCATATTGCTAACGTCGCTTTGATAGGCTAACGACTCACCAATTGATAGTTCATTTTGCTCTACTTTTAAATCACCGATGAACGTTCTATTCTGAAGCACAATTTCAAATTTTACGCTTGCAGTGGCGAGTTCATTGTCACCGTCGAATAAGGAAACCTCTGCACGATACTCTCCCGCTTGATTATCTAACGTTGGGAATACAAACGTCTCATTCAATCGACCACCAACCAAAATAGTAATCGAATCAGTCGACTGCTCACTCAAAATAACGTCATCTAGACCGAACACTTTTAGACTCAAACGGCCCTCTTCCAGAACAGCTTTGTCTGACTGGTTGACCATTGTTGCTGTGAGCCTTACTTCTTGGTTAGCATCAAAGCTAAATTTCTGAGCTCGTAGACCAAGCAGAACAGTCAATGATTCTTCTATTGAAAAAGGCTGGCTTTGCTCTGCGATCAAGTCGTTTTGACGATCATTCAACCTTGCACGTAGTTGGTAGTTACCCAATACCGCCGGCGACGAATTCCATTGAACATTAAAATTACGTTGTTCGCCTAGGAGAAAGTTATCAAGCTGAATCAACTCCAGTTGCTCAACAATTGCGCCAACTTCATCTATCACATCAACAGAGACCGTTCCATCAAACACTGGGCCTGGGTTAGCGACAGTAAGATTCGCTTGAAGAAGGTCATTTGGTGCAAACACAAAACTACTCAGTTCGGACCTTTCTAGGTCGAGTTCAATAGTAGGAAGCACAGTTTCACGAACCTCAACGTTCTGTATACGTCGATTATTCGCTTCAGAGAGTTCTTCGACTAAGCCTTCGTCATCAATGGCGGTAATCAATATGTGATCACCACTTTGTAAAGGAACCCATGATACAGAAACCTCTATACTCGCTCCCGGCGCCAGAGATTCGATCTGCTGACTCACCAGCTGCTCCGTCAAACCTTCAGGATCAATCACACTCGCCGAAAGATTCGCTGACTCGGCTTGAATGTCACCAGCATTTGTGACGATTAATCTAAGTTCTGAGGCACGATTGAGAACGGCGATAGAAGGGTTCAGCTCAAGGTCGAGTTGATAGTCCGGCAAAGGATCAGACTGTAAGCTTATGCTAACGTTAGCAGCAGGATCACTGGTTTCTCCGCTCTCGTTTATGGCTACTACCGAAAAGATATTCTCACCGCTATCCAGTTCAACATCGTTGAACTCAAAGTAACCACTCGGGCGAAAATCAATGACACTTGAAACAAAGGAGTCTCGAATAATGGTTCCGGATTCCAAGGTTGACTCAAACCCCAATAGGCTCGCTCCCTGACTAGAAAAACCGTCAAAAGAATCATTAGTGATTCTACCGAGCTCAGTCGATGCCTGCGCAACAATATCGAATAAAGATACGACGATTCCGAACTCTCGATCAATGCTCTCGTCGATGAATATTACTCGGTTATTTCCCGCCCATACAGCATCACGGAGCCCTGAATGGGCTATAGGTGTAGTAGTGCTGCCCGACATATCTCGAGATACAACAAGCGGCACTGCATCGGGGGTTGGAGGAAATGCCACCCCAGAACCGTTTGGAGACAATAGCAGCTTAGAGCCGTCTGGTGACCAGACAGCGTTCAAGGAGTATTGTGAGCTACGATATGGCGCGAGGCTAACAATCTCAGTGATGCCACTTTCTAGATTGAGTATTGCGACTCCAGTCCCAACGCCCGATTGGAGATACGCCAACAACTTGCCATCGGGACTATAAGAGTAGCCCGACCCTTGAAGCCTAGTTGCTACCAAATTTTTCTGATCAAACAAAAAGTCTCCCGAACCTTGACCTGAAACAAACCCATTAAAAACAAAGGTCCCGCTTTGCTGATTGAATGCTATCAAACTATTTAGCGAGGTATTAAAAGAAGGCAGTCCTAGATCAACGACTTCAAATTGCTTAGTCGCCAATGAGTAAATAATTTTTTCATCTCGACCTCCTTGATCAACTAAAACCAAATCAGGTCCAACAAATGAGACTGAAGACGATCTAGACCAATTAGCAATCTCAGATCCCGAAACTAACTCAAGTGAATCACCTAATTTTTGCCATAGTTGCACGTCGCCGGTATTGAGATTTTGCGCGATAAAAACAACGTCACCATTTGGGTTTGACACACCACTTTCAAATCGGAGCGGTAGGTCAGTCACTAAATTTTCACTGGATGCGACGCGATTAGTACGCACAGCATTTCCCTCAAACTGACCATTTTTAAGCAGGCTTATTGAGGCATCTTGTTCAGCTAAGCCTGTAATCTGGGTCGCACTATCTGAAACAACAATGGGTGTGTATTGATCCGTTGCGGAGGTGATCACTGGAACGGGGAAATTAACTAGGAAATCTAGTTCTGCCTCGGCAACATTAGACGGCTCACTCTCGTTGAAATATTCATCAACTAATGTGACTTTATAGTAGTAAGTCACACCGGGTACAGCACTTGCATCGGTGTACTCGAATACGTCTCCAAAGACCTTTCCAATAAAACGGAAGTCTGATGACTCTGATTGAGATCTGTATACCTGAAAATCTTCTACAAACGTATCGTCAATCGTCTGCCATTGTAAGTTAATGGTTTGATTGGCTGTATCAGATATCGCCGTCAAGTTAATTGGAGCCATCGGCAGCGGCTGATTAATGACAACTTCAACAATGTTCGAGACATCTACCTCCTGATTAAAATCATCACGAGCGATTACGTACAAACGATAAACGCCGTTTTCAAACCCCTCTAGCCTTGCTTCGCCTGTGGCAAACACTTCATCAACATCAAAAAAACCAAAGTCTTCGCTTTCTATGTCTAGATATATTTCGTAATAGAGATCGGGCGAGATTTGCTGCCAATTGAGAACAATATCAGCGGCGTCGGCGACGCCATCGATCGTGAAGTTTCCGGAGCCTACCGGCGGTTCAATGACAGCATCTGTACAATTAATGCTAAACGATGTTGACAGTTCACTGTCGCCAGAAAATCGCTCCACCGCTTGTACTTGGTACTCATTGCCAACAGATGCATCGCCAAAAGGAAGTGTAATGAGACCAAAAACTTGATCTTGAAAGCTCGTACCTATAATCAATTCGTCTGCAAACACACTCATTTGGCGAAGACTGCCAGGGCTGAATGAGGAGACCAAGTTCCAGCCCAACACTCTCACACGAACACTCGTAGTTGCAATGGGTCTATCGAGTACAACATTAGTTCGCGAGTTAAAGCCCTCGAAAGTTGCGGCCACTTCGACATAGGTACCATCGAGCAAAACATCAATCGCGAGATCGCTCGCAGATCTACTAATGGATGTCCAATCTAGGCTTACGGAGCTTACCTCTCTCAAGCCTTGCCAAGTTTGACCGAACTCCACCCCGTCGACATCTCCCGGAACCCAAGTTTGCGAACCACCACTTTGTGGTAAAAATGATTGAGGGGATGCACCAATATTTGCAAAAGCCGTCGCATCTTGAATTATGCTAGGCCCGTCGGCAAATGGGTTGCCAATTCGAACTCGCTGGCCGTTTCTAAACAAACGATATCCAACAACGTCTTGACTTGGTTCAACAGCATCCCAGGTTAAATCAATGATGTCCTCAAATGCCGACGGAGCACAAATTGCTGATAGTCCAGTAGGTGCATCAGGCGTGCCATAAGCAACAACACTAATTGACTCAGAGGCTCGCGTCACTGTATTAAATTGCTCCGACTTAGCAACGGCAGAAAGGCTGACACTTCCTTTAGCAGGAAGATCAAACATGATTCTCGGATTCTGTTCGAGCGACTGTACCGATATAGATTGCGTACTCGCTTGGCCGACTGCTGGAGCATAGTTCACAACGACCTCATGGATCGGCAGAGTAAAACCAATATTCGAAACTAACAACGAATTCGAAGGTGCTTCACCTTGCGCTAACACCGAGCCTTCTATCGGCACAAACCTTTGAGGCCCTAATAGTCTGATATCCGCTGTTCCGTATACACCCAGTGCACTATCGCTTTGGATGCTTTCATTGCCGGT
>CAKZRZ010000060.1 GCA_937918955.1 uncultured Arenicella sp. | reverse complement strand
CAAAACCAAGGCTTATGAATGGGTCGAAGCGTCCTAGCTCGAAGCGATAAACCGCACGTGCTAAAAGCGTATCTACATCAAACGTTCCTTCGGATTGACCCGCCGCTGCGTCAAAATCGCGGCCCATAAAGGCAATGTTGTCGAAATCGAAAGAGGCGCTGTTATAGTTAAGTTCGAGGCTTAAGGTGTTGCCGTTAGCTTGTTCGAATATTTCGCGACCGAAGGTAATGCTGGCTCCGGTTTCATCATCGGCTGATAAATCTACTCTGCGATTTTCACCGCCTACGGCTTGTCCGCTTATGGTGTTCACATCGTCAAGGTCGTTGCTCTGTATGGCAACACCAACATACCAAGGATTTTCGGCAGAGGCACTTAGCGGGCTTAGCATCAAGCCAGCAGCAATGGCGATAGCAGAGTAACATTTGGTCGTTTTAAATTTATGGGTGATTGTGTTCATGGGTAAATGGATCTCTCTAATGAAAAGTTTTGTTTATGAGTTGGTGGCTATTAGTGAGATCGCTAAGCTTAAAAGTTCATTCAAAGCGGTAATTTAAAAAACTGTCACAGTTGAACCTTTAAGGCTTGCTGTAGCACTCAATCGGCTTGATTTTGGTCTTCGCACTCTCTAATAAGTGTTTTTTTACACTCAGGTATCTGGCAAAGTGATATCGCGGTAGAAAAAATGAAGCCTATATTGAACCTTTGTAGCCTAGAAAGGCACTAAACGAGCTCAAGAGAGCCCATAGCTTGCATTTGTGGCTCAAATAACCGATTTTTGATATGCGAGTGGCGATATCTTTGAGGCTAGGCGGTACTTATGAGACTAAAAATGGCAGTAAATCAAGATGTGCAAAGTGACGAGCAGCTGCTCGAACGAATCGCTAAGCAAGATAAGCTCGCCCTAGAAAAGCTGTATCAGCGATATCGCACTCCGCTTGGCGCGTTTTTGCATCGAAAGCTCTATGACAAGGCGCTGACCGATGAAGTGTTTAACGATATTTTATTTACAATTTGGCAAAAGGCGGTTAATTACCGTGGTGACTCAAAGGCATCGACATGGATTTTCGGCGTCGCTTACCGAGTTATTTTGTCGGCATCGCGCCGAGAAGTTAAGCATAAAGAGAACCGATCGGATATCGAGCCTAGTGAGTTTGAGAAGCACATGCCTCAAGCTCCGATAGAGTCAATAGATCCGATGTCGGAAAAACTCGAGCAAGCGATCAGCCAATTATCCGATAAACACAAAACGGTAATTGAATTGACCTATTACCACGAAATGAGCCTTGAGCAAGTTTCGAATGTGACCGACGCTCCAATCAATACGGTTAAGACTCGCTTGTTTCATGCGCGTCAAGCCTTGAAGAAAATCTTAGCTCAGTGACCTGATTACGCTAGCAACTTGAATTGAATAGACTGACCTTTTATAGAGTTATTGAAAATGAAAAATACATCAAACGAATCTCTGATACCGCGCGAAACTATGGTTGTTGAATATGTCGCTGGCAATCTGTCGGAGCGAGCGAAGCAAAAATTTGAGCTGAGCATGCAAGGCGATACTGATTTGCAAGAGGCCGTTGAATTCGAGTGTTCACTTCGCAGTAACGCCAAGAAGGTTGTGGAGAACGTTGCTGGACGCTCAGATCAATATACCGCCAGTGATAACTTTGAAGCGCTTCTTGAGAGAGTTAAAAAGAGCGATGACTTATCTGGCGAGCAGCGATCAAATGTTTCGTCGAGTTCACCCGAATTGGCAAGCCAAGAAAACAAGGTTTTACCCTTTAGTTTTGGTTTGACTAGAGCGTTGCCAATTGCGGCGAGTTTCGCGGCTCTCGGTATTGCGTTCACACTATTACTAAAGCCGGTTGCGTCAGACTTAACAGCGCCTGCGTACGTTACTCTATCTTCTGATGATGGTCAATCAGCTGCGCAGGTCGACCTAAATAGCCTCAGCGCTGAGTCTAGGGTTGCGAAAATTGTACTCGCCAATTCATTGGATAATTCCGCGATAAATAATATGCTTGCTGCGTATCAATTGCAGTTGCTGACAAATTTACCGGACCAAGCGAGTTTGATTGTGCTGGCTGATACCGCAATGGATTCGAGTAGGCTTAACGGCATCAAAAATGATGATAGAGTTAAGCAAATCTCTTTGATTCAATTTGAGAACTAGGTTACTTCTTATGCGCTTATTAACTACCCGAACATTCAAGCTGCTTGCTCTGTTTCTTTATTCGCTTGTGCCTGCGATCTCGCTTAGTGTTCAAGCTCAAGAAACATTGGATTTTGAGCGCAGTGATTTTCAAGCGGCGCCGAGTAATGAATGGGTCGTGGTACTTAAAGATCCAAGGCCTGCTCGGCTCAGCGGCTATAATGTGAAAGGCTATTCGGCTAAGCACTATGCAAGTTCGCCTGTATTGAAACGATATGGTAAACGCGTTAGCCGAGATCACCGCCTTGGTCTTAAAAAAGCTTGGTTTATCGAAAGCTTGAACGTGTATTGTTTGATTGTAGATATTCCTAATTCCAGTGACGCCATACTTAAATCACTTGAAGCGGACGAGCGTGTCGAATGGGT
>CAKZRZ010000059.1 GCA_937918955.1 uncultured Arenicella sp. | reverse complement strand
AACAACAAGTACCTTCGAATCAGAGTTGCCAGCGATATTCAAAGATAGTGATATGGTCGCCCTAGCTGTTGCTGTGGTGCGAGACGGTAAGGTTTCATCGATCCAAACCTTTGGCTCTTTAGAGCACACGGCAAACAAACCGGTAAATCGAGATACGCGTTTTCGAATTGCCTCTCTGTCGAAAGCCTTTGCAGCAACCGTAGCGGTTCAATTAGAAAGTGAAGAAAAGTTATCTCTCGGTAATTCGGCAATTCTAAGCAATCCAAGCTTTCGACTGAAAAGCAAATCTCAGGCAAGTGCCGTAACCTTGAGTGATGTTTTAAGCCATCGTGTGTCTTTGCCTCCCTACGCCTATGACAACTTGCTTGAAGCCAATGTGCTGCCCTCACGAATACTAAACGAAATGCAAAAGGTGGAGCCTATATGTGGAGTGGGGAAGTGCTACGCCTATCAAAATGTTGCCTTTGACATGATCACTAGCGCAATCGAGTCTGCTGACAAACAAACCTATGCCAGTTCGTTGTCCAAACGTGTATTTGGACCATTGGGTATGCGCAGCGCGTCGATCGGCAAGCAAAGTTTAATAGCCGATGACAATTGGGCGCGGTCGTATCGCAAGCGCCGTGGTCAAGATTGGAAGGCTGTAAGTGTTAAGCCTGCATATTATCGAGTACCCGCGGCAGGTGGTATCAATGCCAGTATAGTAGATATGTCTAAATGGTTATTGGCGCAACTTGGCGAGGCGCCAGAGGTGTTGCCATCGACAATGAGAAATGCGCTACACACGCCCCGTGTTAGAACTCGCGGCGAGCTCAGGCGCATGAGAAGCATGCCAAATGTCACCGATGCTCATTATGGTTTAGCTTGGCGTATATATTCATACGGCGGCGCGCAGCTTATAAACCATGCTGGCTCGGTTGAGGGCTACGCCGCTCAGATCGCATTTCTACCCGAGCAGAGATCAGGCATTGTGTTGATGACCAATTCAAACACAAAGGCGTTTTGGAAGATTCTTCCTTCGTTCTTAGACCGGGAATTGGGCTTGCTGCCTTAGGGCTGTGAAAGGCATAAAAAAAGCCAGAATCAATCTGGCTTTTTTACTTCTAGATTTTTGACCTTAACTTAAGCACTAAGCGCGTCAAAAATGCTTTGTCGAATATCGTCGACCGAGCCGATACCTTCAATCTTTATATAGTTCGGCGCTGTTGCCTCCCCACTGCTGGCGAACTCTTGGTAGTAATCAATCAATGGTTCTGTTTGTTCGTGATACACGTTCAAGCGCTTTTTAACAGTTTCTTCTTTGTCGTCATCGCGTTGAACTAGAGGTTCACCACTAACGTCGTCGATGCCTTCTACTTTTGGTGGGTTATAGATAACGTGATACGTACGGCCCGAGCTCAAATGCGCGCGGCGACCGCTCATACGTTTGATGATCTCGGCATCGTCAACGCTGATCTCCACTACATGGTCGATGTCGATACCGAATTCGCGCATCGCGTCCGCTTGGGGAATTGTGCGCGGGAAGCCATCAAGTAAATAACCATTAGCGCAATCGGCTTCGGCAACCCGGTCTTTCACCATGCCGGTAATGATTTCGTCAGAGATTAAGCCGCCAACATCCATTATTTTCTTCGCTTCTAGGCCAAGTGGTGTTCCTGCTTTTACCGCGGCACGGAGCATGTCGCCAGTAGAAATCTGAGGAATGCCATATTTTTCTGTAATGAAGGTTGCTTGAGTGCCTTTACCAGCACCAGGGCCGCCTAGAAGAATTAATCGCATGTTTTAGCCTTTTAATCAAAAATAAGGTGAATCGCAATCGGCGACCAAAGCCCGCCACACCGCGAAAGGTCACGTAATTTATCATAAAATACCTCAAAAGCATAAGCCTTGCGGGTCTAGGCGCCATAAGCATGTTTAAAGTATTGGTTTCACAAATACCCGAAAAAAGTGACCTTGTTTCCCGCGCAGGCTACTATATCGCTATAGTTTTCGCAGTTTCGAGCTGCATATTTGAATAACAAGGGCCCTTTTTACGTGACTAACGCAAATAATGATTATTACGCCGCTCAATATCCAATCGACGCTTTAGCGGTTGTTGGCGGTTTAGATACCATCAATACGCAGACGGCGAGCACCCTTGATGAAGCCTTTCGTGAGCGCGTGCGACGCAGCAGCGAAAAGGTTGCTTATACCCAATACAATGCAAAGGCCGACGCCTGGCATAGCACCACTTGGGCTGAGATGGCGGCTGAAGTTGAGCGTTGGCAGGTTGCCTTTCGTGAGAGCGGCTTAGAAAAGGGTGACCGCGTTGCGATATGTTATCGAAACAGCGTTGAATGGGTGGTGTTTGATCAAGCGGCCCTGAGATTAGGTTTGGTCGTTGTACCGTTATATACCGCCGATAGAGCCGACAATATTGCGTATGTCATTGGTAATTCTGGTGCCAAGCTTGTGTTGTTTGAGCACAGTGATACATGGGATTTGGTGCGCGCCACTGATGAAGATGTTAGCTCGATTGAGAAAGTCTTGGTGTTTAGTGGAGATCAAGGAGGGCTGGTGCAAGCCGTCGCAGGCTGGCTTCCTGAACATGGCCAGCATTTTGAGCGTGGTGTCGCCGAGCCCGATGATCTTGCTTCAATTGTCTATACCTCTGGAACCACCGGTCGCCCTAAGGGAGTAATGTTGTCGCACAAAAACATGTTGGCAAATGCGTATAGCGGAATGCGCAGCGTGCCACTTAACCCCAATGATCGGCTATTGTCCTTCTTACCTCTGTCGCATACTTTAGAGAGAACGGTAGGTTACTATGCAGCGCTCATCAGTGGCAGTGAGGTCACTTTTAATCGTTCGATCAAACAGCTTAGCGATGACCTTGCCATTGTTAAGCCAACTGTTTTGATTTCAGTGCCCAGAATTTTTGAGCGAGTGCACAACCAAATTTATACTGGTCTAAACGAGGCGAGCTCGTTTCAGCGCTGGTTATTTTC
>CAKZRZ010000058.1 GCA_937918955.1 uncultured Arenicella sp. | reverse complement strand
GGGGCTGACGCGCCAGCAGTCACGCCAACGATATCCACGCCATCAAACCATTCATGTTTTATCTGCTCAGGTTTATCAACTAAGTGACTTGGCACGCCTAAGGTTTCCGATAACTCGCGCAATCGATTTGAGTTGGAGCTATTAGTTGAACCAACCACAATCACGACATCCGAATCTCGCGATAGCGACCGCACGGCGTCTTGGCGGTTTTGTGTTGCGTAGCAGATATCGTCCTTACGAGGCCCTTTAATACTAGGAAAACGTTGCTTAAGCGCATCTATTACAACCTTTGTGTCATCTACCGACAAAGTTGTTTGTGTAACATAGGCCAAGTTGTTTGCGTTTTGTACTTCAAGGCCAGCTACGTCTGATGGCTCTTCGATAAGGTGCATGCCTGAATCAGCCTGCCCCATGGTGCCTTCAACCTCAGGGTGACCCTGATGGCCGATTAGCACAACTTCAATTCCTTTATCGCGATAACGCTTAACTTCCATATGCACTTTCGTAACCAGTGGGCAAGTTGCATCGAAGACTTTTAAATCTCGACCAGCTGCTTCAGCTTGAACGGCTTGTGAGACACCGTGAGCGCTAAAAATAACCGTAGAACCGTCGGGCACTTCGTGAAGCTCCTCGACGAATATAGCCCCTTTGTTCTTAAGATCATCAACCACGAAACGGTTGTGCACCACTTCATGACGTACATAAATTGGCGCGCCAAAAAGCTCAATCGCTCGTTCAACAATATCAATCGCGCGATCTACACCGGCACAAAAGCCACGAGGGTTAGCGAGTAAGATTTTCATGGTCTGATACCTATTACTTAGCGTTGCTTAGTATTCAAAAAAGGTTTGCCAAAGGCTTCGGCGAATAACAATGCGGCGCCAATAAAGATCGAAATATCGGCAATATTAAAGTGCGGAAAATGATAATCCTGGTAAAACCAGTGAATAAAATCAACCACATACTGATAAACCACGCGATCGATCGCATTACCAATCGCGCCTGCGATCACCAATGAGTATGCCACCGCTAAGTGACGTTCAAATGACTGGAGTTTAGCTATCGCAATAATCAAGGCGATACTGATGACCGTCGCCAAGCTAACAAAAAACACATGCTGCCAGCCGCCACTCGAGCCTAGAAAGCCAAATGCCGCTCCGGTGTTATGCACCAAAGACAGATCGAAAATTGGCAAGATTGGAATCAAACCATCCCAGCCTAATATATGCTCAGCCCAATACTTAGTTGCCTGATCGAGAATAAGCACAATCAAGGCTAACCATAACCATTTTAAGTGTTTCATCGCTTAGTTAAGACTCGAGACATGCCTTAGGCGAAATGTCGCGACTCACCGTCACCCGCAACATTGCTAACACAACGAACGCAGAGTTCAGGGTGTTCTGCCACCTCACCAACATCTGGCCGACGGTGCCAACAACGTACGCACTTAGTAGCGTTTAAAGCACTTACTGAGACTTTTAAGCTCTCAAGTTCTGTATCTGCTGCGCTTTCAGGTTCCTCTACGAGGTCATGCAATCTCGCCTCAGAGGTGATCAATACAAAGCGAAGCTCATCGCCTAGCTTTGCTAAGGCAGCATGCGTACCACCACTGGCATATAAGTTTACTTCGGCGTCTAAGGCCGAGCCAATGTCACCAGCTGATCGCAAAGCTTCAATTTGCTTGGCCACTTCATTGCGAATCTCAATGATAGCGTCCCATTCAGCGTCCGCTTCTTGATCGAGAGGAAGCTTATCAAAACCTTTGTAGTGAGTTGCAAATAAAACGCTCTCTTCTCGCTCGCCAACCATATGCCCCCATATTTCCTCAGCCGTGAAGCTCAAGATTGGAGAAATAGAACGCACCAAACTTTCTAAAATATGCTGCATCGCGGTTTGCGCAGACAAACGCGCTTGCGAAGATGCATTAAGGGTATACAAACGATCTTTAATGATATCGAGATAAAAGCCACCCATATCGACAACGCAAAACTGGTGCAAACGTTGATAAATTTGGTGGAACTGATAGCTCTCGTAAGCATCTTCGATCTGCTTTTGCATCTTGGCACTCAAACGAACAGCCCACTGATCGAGGCTTAGCATATCTTCATAGGCAAGCGCTTGAGATGGCTCAAAGCCATGTAAATTGCCAAGCAAATAACGCGCGGTGTTACGTATACGACGATAAGACTCACTGGTCCGCTGCAAAATTTCATTCGACAAGCTCATCTCTGACTTGTAATCAGTTGCCGCAACCCAAAGACGCAATACATCGGCACCTAGAGAATTGAATACTTCTTGAGGCGCGATCACATTGCCTAGAGACTTTGACATTTTCCGGCCGTCTTTATCAACCACAAAGCCGTGGGTTAATACCGACTTGTAAGGCGGCTTACCTTCATTCATCGCCACGCTTGAAATTAAGCTCGACTGGAACCACCCTCTATGTTGGTCGGAACCTTCTAAATACAAATCCGAAGGGAAATTCAATTCTTCACGTGCATTAACCACGCTATTGTGTGTAACGCCGGAATCGAACCATACGTCTAGGGTATCTAGTACTTTGTCGTAGTTGTCGACATCATCGCCAAGCAATTCTGCATCATCGAGATCGTACCAAGCTTGTAAACCTTCTTGTTCGATTCGAAGTGCCACTTGTTCCATTAGCTCGGGCGTATTCGGGTGCATTTCACCAGTTTGCTTATCAAGATAGATAGCAATCGGAACGCCCCAATTACGTTGTCGGGACACGCACCAATCAGGTCGATTCTCGACCATGGTTTGGATACGAGCTTTGCCCCAACTCGGCTCCCAGGTAACACTATCAATAGCTTTTAAAGATTGAGCTCGAAGCGCTTGATCACCTTTTAAATGTTCCATACCAATGAACCATTGAGCGGTTGCGCGGTATAGAACAGGCGTTTTATGACGCCAGCAATGCGGGTAACTGTGCTCGTATTCAACGTGCTTGAGCAATGTATTTTTCTGCACTAGTACTTCAATTACATGTGGGTTTGCTTTGAAAACAAATTCACCGGCAAACAGCTCTGCGGACTCTAAAAACGTACCATTAGACCCCACTGGATTATTCACTGGAATATTATATTTTTTGCCAACCGCGAAATCTTCAACACCATGTGCTGGCGCGGTATGGACCGCACCAGTACCTGCATCCGTGGTCACGTGATCGCCTAAGATCACCGGCACCTGCTTTTCATAAAACGGGTGGTTTAACTTTAATAGTTCCAGCGCCTGGCCTTCAAATCGAGCAAGTACTTCATGGTCATCTGCCAACTCATATCGCTCTAAGGCTGATTGCATTAAGTCTTCGACCAATATCAACTGATGCTGACCGGCCTGAACAAGCACATAGCTCAATTCAGGGTGCAAGCTAACCGCTTCGTTAGCCGGAAGCGTCCACGGAGTTGTCGTCCAAATTACGACGCTCGGATCCGACAAAAGGTCTGGATCAACCTCAATGCGAGCAGCTAAGTCCGCAATATCATTGACCGCAAACTTAACATCGATTGCAGGCGAGATTTTGTCTTGATACTCAATTTCGGCTTCTGCCAAAGCTGAACCACACAATGGGCACCAATAAACAGGCATCAAGCCATGATACAGGTGGCCCGACTCAACGATCTTCGCCAAGCTTCGGACAGTGTCGGCTTCGGTTTTGAAATCCATGGTGAGATACGGGTTATCCCAGTCGCCCTGAACACCTAAACGAATAAAATCTTTCTTCTGCCCTTCTACTTGACGTCCAGCGTACTCGCGGCATTTTTGACGGAAGGTTTTTTTATCAATTTTGTGCCCGGCTTTACCGTGTTTTTTCTCTACCTGAATTTCAATTGGTAGACCATGACAATCCCAGCCAGGAATATAGGGCGCGCGAAAGCCTTGCAAGTTCTTAGACTTAATAATGATGTCTTTAAGAATTTTCTGCATTGCATGGCCGGTATGAATGTTGCCATTGGCATACGGAGGGCCGTCGTGCAGCACAAACACAGGAGCATCGCTGCGTTGTTTTTGCAATGCACTATAAGCATCTAAACTATCCCATTTCTTTAAAATTTGCGGCTCACGATTTGGCAAACCCGCCTTCATTGGAAATGCGGTTTTAGGCAGATTAATAGTGTCTTTATATTGACTGCCGGGCTTTTCTTTACTCATTTTATAAAACGTCGTTTCAGGCGGTTTGATTGCTAACTACGCAAAATACTCCGCATAGGGATAATAGCCGGCTATTTTATGTTAGATAGTCGCTTCGACCAATCAGAAGTGCATCCAAAACGCTGATTTTTTTGAGATTCTTCTAAATATCAGACAAAATCGCCCTCGCACGGGCTGCATCTTTTTGAATTTGAGCTTTCAAAGCCTCGAAAGAATCAAATTTTAGCTCGTCTCGAATTTTCTCAACTAAGCAAACTTCAATGTGTTGACCATATATATCGTGATCAAAATCAAAGATATGAACCTCTAGTCGGTTCTCTTTACCATCTACGGTCGGACGATTTCCAATATTAGCGACCCCGACAAAGCGGCCTTCATTTTCAAGCTTTGTCGAAACTGCGAATACCCCAGAAACAGGCATTAACATCTCAGGCAAAACGATATTGGCAGTAGGATAGTTAATCGTTCTTCCTAGCTGCTGGCCCTTCGATACCTCGCCAGCAATGCTATACGGTCGGCCGAGTAATTTTTCCGCGAGCGCAAAGTCTCCAATAGCAAGAGCCGCTCTGATTCGCCCGCTGCTAACACGCATATTCTCGAGCTCGAAGGTGTCGTGCGCTGTAACGTCAAATCCTTGCTCAGCGCCAACTGAACATAGTAGTGCAAAATCACCAGCTCGATCTTTTCCAAAGCGAAAGTCATCTCCAACGCACAAATGCTTAATGGCCAAGCCATTTATCAACACATCTTGAATGAAATCAATTGGTGCATAACTTGCGAAGTTGGTATTAAAATCTATGCACAAAACCTGATCAACGCCCTGTTGAAACAACAATTGAGCCCTCTCTTCGACGGTCGTTAAACGCGGCACTGAATTCGGAGCAAAGAACTCTTTTGCCAGCGGCTCAAAAGTAATCACGGTTGAGGGTACTGCCAAGCGCTCGCTGTGTTCGAGCAAGGTAGCAATCACATGCTGATGCCCCAAATGCACGCCGTCGTAATTCCCGATTGAAACAACGCTAGGAGTTTGCGCCCTGCTCAAACTGTTTAAGCCACGAATTAGTGTCATGAATCGAAATTACCGCGCCCAATCTGGGTCTGTTTCATCAATATAGTCTTTTAATTTTACACGCTCTGAGAAGCGCGCACCATCAGCACGAAAATAGTTCAGCGATATCTCAGGGTAGCGCCAGCACAAACTGCCGCCGCCGACATCAAACTCAACAATCCAAAGCCCCGACACCCGAGCACCTAATAACTCGACTTTATCTCGCCATTGCGAAACAACCACTTCAAAATCACGTTCAAACACGCAGCGACGAGGGTCATTCGCCAGCATCATGTCCAAACGATTTTGAATCGGCTCAAGTTCGGCCTGCTGTGCCTTAGTAATCGAGCGAACCATCGGCAATAGAGCTCTGGCTTCCTTGATATTAAAGAGCTTATCTTTTAAGCCAATTTCAGCGTAGACCATGGTCTTATGTATTCACTGACGGGCGAAGCAAAAGTTGCTGAGGACGAATTCCTAGCGCATAAAGACAAACAAAATAGCTCGCGCCGCCGACGGCGACCAACATGCAAAGCCTCAATACTCGAGACAACAAAGACCAATCATGCCAAATGTCAGGCGCTTCGTTTAGATAGATCAGAGCCGCGCACATTACAGCCACTGAGGCAGCTACTCTTAAAAGAAACCAGAGCCAGCCTCCTTGTGGGCGATAAATGCCCCGAAGCAACAGCATCGCAAACAACAAAATCGCATTAACCCAAGCAGCAATGGAGACTGCTAGGGCCAAGCCCGTGTGCTGTAATGGGCCAACTAGCAGCACGCTAAAAATAATGTTCACGACTATTGCGATCACGGCAATTCGCATCGGTGTTTTAGTGTTTTGCTGAGCGAAAAAACCTGGCGCCAGCACTTTGACAAAAATAAAACCACAGACCCCAATCGCGAAGGCTTCAAGCGACAACGTCGCCATTTCAACATCGTGAGGCGTAAAAGCGTTGCGCTGAAAGATGGTCGACAATAGCGGCGTTGCCAGCAGGTATAAGGCAAAAGTCGCCGGCAACGCGATAAGCACCACCCAGCGCAAAGCCCAGTCCATCATCTGTGAAAAGCTTTGAGCTGTGCCCGAGACATTCTCCTTAGACAAGCTGGGTAACACGACTGACGCTAAGGCAATGCCAAACACGCCAACAGGAAACTCCATCAAACGATCAGAATAATAAAGCCAACTAACACTGCCCGTGATTAAGCCCGATAAGAACACTGTATTCACAAAAGTGTTGATCTGAGCCACCGACACGCTAAAAATCGCTGGCGCCATTAAACTGAATACTTTTTTAACGCCAGGACTAACAAAGTTCAGGCTTGGCTTTGGTAAATAGCCTTCTTTATACAGGCTCGGCAATTGAAACAACAGTTGTACCACACCGGCGATTAACACCCCAATAGCAAGCGCGCGAGCTGCGCTGTCAATTACTGGCACCAATAACCACATTGCAAGAATTAGACAAATATTGAGTAAGACAGGCGTTACCGCGGGCACGGCAAAGCGGTTCATAGTGTTTAGAATGCCGCCCGACATCGCAACCAAAGAAATACAAAAGAGATAGGGAAACATAAAACGCAGGGCATCTACCGTGTAAGCCATCTGCACGGGGTCATCTTTATAGCCGGGAGCATAAAGGGAAACGATAAAAGGCGCGTAGATTATGCCCAATACCGTCAACACAAAGGTGACTAAGGCGAGAATACCCGCGGTGGCATTCACAAATTCCTTAGCTTCTTGGGTGTTACGCTCAGTTAACTCCGAGAAAACGGGCACAAATGCCGAGGCAAAAGCCCCTTCGCCAAAGATTCGGCGCAAAAAATTGGGTATTTTAAACGCCACAAAAAACGCATCGGCCACGCCGCTCGAGCCTAAAACACTGGCCATCACCACATCTCGCACCAACCCACTGACACGCGAGATCAGAGTCATGGCGCTAACAATCGCAGTGGATTTAAGGAGTTTTTTCGACATTTTTACTAAAAAGAAGCGGTTTTTGCGAGTATACCTGTAAGCTTCTGTGAAAAGTGAGCAAACAGTGAGCCTTCGGCGATAATAAAGTGTTTTTTTGGCTTGACAATTTTTCGCCAAATCTGCATATTCCCCCTTCGATTTTACGAGGTAACTAAAAGTGGCAAATTCTCCACAAGCGCGTAAGCGCGCAAAGCAAAATACAGTTCGTCGATTGCGTAATCATTCGCAACGTTCTGCCGTGCGTACAGCCATCAAAAAACTTGATGCTGCTATTGAAGCTGGCGATCAAGCTCAAGCTAAAGAGGCGTATCAAGCTTCTGCTTCTATGATCGACAAGGCAACTATCAAAGGCCTGCATCACAAAAACCGTGCTGCTCGTTTGAAAAGCCGTTTGAACAAACGCGTAAAGGAAATGGCAGCTTAATTTACTTAAGTTTATTTTCTTTATCGAAAAGGACCCAATAGGGTCCTTTTTTTGTGGGCATTTATTTTAAATACAGCTATCGGTAAAACTTCTCGAGGCTCGACTCAGATAATTAATTTGCGTGCCCGCTTTGCCTACTAGCTCTGCTCCCCTACCGATATTTGCAACTCGCAGTTACGGGCATGGATTTTTTGTCACAAAAATTGGACTCAACAGGCAATCGTGGCTCCAATCTAGACCGTCGCTCGCCGCGACTGGCGTTCATTTTTTTGCGTCAAAAAAAATGAACGCCCGCAACGGCGAGTTGCAATCTAGATAAGAACTAAAAACTCTAATCCAACTAAGAGCCAGAGAAGAAACTAGACCGATAAATTTAAACCAAAACCAAATTATCCCGATGAATCAACTCATCATCAGCCGCAAAAGGCAATAAAGCTCGAATATCCTTACTAGCCTTACCAACAATCAATCGAGAATCATCAGAACTGTAATTACAAAGCCCACGAGCAATCTCAACCCCGGCCTGATCAACACAGCTAACTAACTCACCACGCTTAAAGTCTCCTTCAATCTCGACCGCTCCAACTGGCAATAAACTACGACCCGACTGCTGAAGTACCTCAACAGCGCCTTTATCGATTACGATCTTACCAGCAATTTTCATTTGCCCGGCCATCCATTGCTTCTTTGAAGCCAAGCGCTGACTCGCAATCAGCAAAGTACCTAATACTTCACCTTCATATAAACGCTCAAGCACTTGCTGTTCGCGACCGTTGGCAATAATGGTCGATGCACCAGAGCGACTGGCAATCTGCGCAGCCGACAATTTAGTCACCATACCGCCACGTCCAAGACTTGTCCCGCCCGTTGCCATCGCGCCTAGACTATCGTCGTTGGCGTTCACTTCATGTAGCAATTGAGCATCTGGGTTAGACCTAGGGTCCGAAGTATATAAACCATTTTGATCGGTCAGAATTACCATTAGATCAGCGTCTACTAAATTGGCGACTAGCGAACCTAGACTGTCGTTATCACCAAAACAGATTTCATCGGTGGCAACAGTATCGTTTTCATTTACGACTGTAAGCACATCCAATTCAAGTAGACGCAATAATGTGCTCCGTGCGTTTAAATATCGCTCGCGATTAGCAATATCAGAATGGGTTAATAATACCTGTGCAGTATTAATATTAAACGGTTGAAAGGCCTGCTCGTAATGACGCACTAATGACGCTTGCCCCACCGCGGCAGCGGCTTGAAGCTCATCGACACGCTCTGGCCTCGCTTGCATGCCTAACTGACTAACACCGGCAGCCACCGAACCCGAAGACACTAAGATGACTTCGATTCCTTTGTCGCGCAGAAATGCGATTTGCTCTGCTAACTTAGTAATGGTGGCGCCATGCAGCCCCTCGCCATCATTGGTGAGTAAGGCGCTGCCTACTTTAACCACCCAACGCTTTTTGTGTTGAATACTGGATCGATCGCTCATGTGACTAACATCGAAATTCTTCTATTTTGAAGGGTCGTAGGGTTCGCGGGCTGGCGTTGGAATAGAGACAAATACTTCATCTTGTTGTGCGCGAATTTCGGCATCAATATAGTTCATGATGTCATTACATAAATCTTGTGTGCCTTGTCGACTAATCGCACTAATAGTGTAGACAGGGCCTCGCCAATCTAACTCCTGCAATAGATCATTAACAATACGCTCGCGATCTTCATCGAGCACCACATCGGTTTTATTAATCACCAACCAACGGTCAAGTTGATCTAAGTCGGCACCTGCTTCTTCGCTGTACTGCGATAGTTCACCGGCAATAGTGCGAATATCGCTCGCCAAATTTGCTTCTTCGTCGCCATAAGGAGCGATATCGACCACATGCAGCAATAGCTTAGTTCTGGCCAAATGACGTAAGAATTGAATACCGAGCCCTGCACCTTGTGCTGCGCCCTCAATCAAACCGGGAACATCAGCAATAACAAAACTGCTTCCCATACCCAAACTCACAACACCAAGTTCAGGGTGAAGTGTGGTGAACGGATAGTTAGCGACTTTTGGAGTCGCTTGCGAAACTGAACGTAAGAACGTTGACTTACCGGCATTTGGTAATCCCAGCAATCCAACATCGGCTAAGACCTTCAGTTCTAAGCGAAGTGTTCTGGCATCGCCGGGTTTGCCTTTAGTGGTTTTGCGAGGCGCTTGATTGGTACTCGATTTGAATACGGTATTGCCCAAGCCACCTTCACCGCCAAGAGCAACCGCAATGCGTTGACCCTCTTCAGTCATGTCAGAGATCAGCTCTTCGGTTTGACCATCGTAAACCATTGTACCAATCGGCACTTTAACCACGATATCGTCGCCGCCTTGACCCGTCTTAACTTTACCACCGCCAGTTTGACCGCCCTTGGCTTGATAGTGCCGCACAAAGCGAAAGTCAGCCAATGTGTTTAGGCCGTCTGTCGCTTCCAAGTAAACCGAACCGCCGCGCCCACCGTTGCCTCCATCTGGGCCACCACGCGGAATATATTTTTCACGGCGAAAACTTAATGCGCCGTGGCCACCATTACCCGCTTGAACGGTAATCTCTGCTTCATCTACAAATTTCATGGACGGATTTTAACGGTTTTAGAGGCTTGATGCGCTGCTTTAGAGCGGAATTCGGTAATAAAAGGCTCGTCGTGAGCCGCGTAAGCCTATTTACAGTTTTTAGGCTTGGGTAAACCGGCGAATTTGCTAGCGGCTTTAGTCGCACCTTCAGGGAACAACTGCAAAAGATAACGACTATTGGCGTTATCTTCGCCGAAGGCTTTTTTGAATACTCGAATCACCATTCGCATCGGCGGCGGGATGTTGTAATCATCGTAGTAATCACGAAAATAGTTGATGATCTCCCAATGCTCGTGTGTAAGATCAACACCGTCAAGCTTAGCCATATGCACTGCTAGCTCGGGCGACCAAACGAGTCGTTGCTTTAGAAAGCCCTGTACATCGGTTGCGTAGGTTTGCCCTTGAAATTCTATGGAATATTCGCTCATTGCTCAGCCCTGATTACCAGGCTACTTGTTTATCATGTGCTATCACTAAATCAACATAGCCGGTGTAATCCACTAAATCGATTTGAGGGTACTTATTATCGATACCACGCAAGCGACAATCGTCAAGTAAGGCTGCCACTGAGATTTGATTAGCTTGGCACTTTGCTAAAAATGAGGCAAGAGTGATCGGCGACTGCATAGCCAACACGGCATCTTCAAGCAATAAAATAGTATCTCCAGATTGAGCAAAACAAAGCGGCTCAAACAGCGCTACTTGTTCATGCCAAGAACGATTAATCACCATTAAACAACTCAAAACGTAAACACCTGATCATGCTCAGAAACCAATACTTTGATCGATTGACTATCAATTAGCTTCGCCGGTACGATCAAATCTGACTCACTTAAACCACGAGCGTCTAAGCTCTGATCTTGCACATAAAGTTGATTAACACCAAAATCTTCGAGCGCTTTATAGGTTTTGGTAAATTGCTTAACGTTTGGGAGAGAAGAATCCTTGACCCCGATATCTTGATTATCCTTTAATTGAAATACGCCGTTGTGTAAAAACAATACAGACACATCCAACTCAAAACTAGCGCCAATAAGAATGGCATCTAAAGCTTCAATACCCGCAGCATTAGAATACGGTGCTTTAGTAATCACATAAAGATATTTTTTGGCGCTCATTTAAAGGTCACCATTCGCTCGCTGTCCAAGCTCGCTTGATGTAAAACACCTAAACCAGCAACACTAAATTGAGAATGCGCACTGCCATTGCTATCAATAGCAGCATTACGCCCAAGATGGTGCTCCAAGACTTGCTCATCACTCATCAGCCCACGACGCTCACCGGCTGACACACAAACCACAAGTGGTGTAGATGTTTGCTGCGAGAACCTTACCCAGCTATTAACCGCATCGAATTCATCGTCCAAGGGGAGAGAATACAGATTGGCTTGGGTCACACCGTCTTGGTAGAAAAATACTTGGCTAATACTGTGCCCAGCCGCAACGGCCGCTTGGCAAAATCGCAAGGCGCTGTAGGCTGATTGGCTTGAATATAAAGCCCCAGTGACAAGGATATTGACGTTCATTTTAGAAACAGATGAATATTAACAATAACTTAGCCTTGTAAACACTTAGCTAAAATAAGCATCTTCTAAAGCATCCATGTCTTTTTTTGGCATTTGCAAATAGAAACCATGGTTTTGCATATTTTCGAGTACGTGCTCGGCCTCCGCTTGCGCGAGTTTTTTATTCGCGTCCAGTTCAAAATCAACCACAAAGCTGAGTTCGCCCATCAAATCCAATATCGCTTGCGGGAAATTATCAGGCAAGGACTCATCGCTAAGATCTTGATTCAAATAGAGATAATGATCTTCTTTTTTATCGCCTTTATAAACGTAGCACTGCATTATTGACCTTTTCGAATAATAAATGTGTCGACTCTTTTTGGATTAGTTTCGCTATGATAACTAACCAGTTCATGCGTTAAGTGCTTAAGCATGGCATCAAAATCAGGTTTAGCGCTAGGATCGCTCGCCAACACTTCTAAATACTCACCCTCGTTCATGCTTTTAAGCGCTTGCTTTGCCCTTAATAGCGGGATCGGACAGCGCGTGCCGCAGGTGTCAATACGCTGGCTAATTTCGTATGTTGTATTTTCTGTCATGACGTTAATATGGCTCTTGACATGCTTGATGTAGACTAAACGCAATAAAGTCGGCTTAACTATGTTCTATATAGTAACAAAGAGTAGTACTAAAATAGAGACAAATTAAAGGCTTACATTGACTGAAAGATTGAATCGAATGACTGCATATTTAACTCCGAAAAAACGCATCAGAACCGCCCTTCTTAGTGCTGCCATGGTGCTCGCGTGTAGCGGCTCTCTGACCACCGGAACAGCACAAGAGCGCGTAGACAACTTTGACCAACTGCCTGACCTTGGTTCAAATGCAGCGAATTTTTTAAGCGACTTCGAAGCCGAGCAGCTGGGGAAATCCTTCATTCGACAGTCTCGCTACCGTTTGCCTTATGTGTCAGACCCGGAATTGGTTGGCTATATTAATCGCTTAGGCAACCGCCTGCTGGAAGTGAGCGATGACGCGGGCAAAGAATATAACTTCTACTTAATCGACAATAATGCAATTAATGCCTTTGCTGTCCCAGGCGGACACATCGCTATGCATACAGCAATATTAACTAAATCTGAAAGCGAAAGTGAGCTTGCCTCAGTTGTCGCACACGAAATTGCACACGTTACCCAGTCGCACATTTCACGAAAATTTGAAAACTCACAGTACGATTCTTGGCTTGCCATCGGAGCCCTATTAGCCGCTGCTGCCTCGGGCAGCGCACAAGCCGCTCAGGCTGCGCTGGGTGTGTCTCAAGCAACCATTCTTGACCGTCAGCTAAGTTATAGCCGCGCTTACGAGACTGAAGCAGACGCCTTGGGTATTCGTTTACTAAGCCGCGCCGGTTTTGACCCGTCTGCGATGCCAGTGTTTTTTAAACGCTTGCTCGCCGAAAGCCGTATTAGCGAATCCCACGCCCCTGAATTCATTCGCTCTCATCCCTTAACCATTAATCGAATTTCCGAATCCGCCGAGCGTGTGCGTGCTTACCCTCAGGCTCCGAAGCAAGACGAATCTGAATTTTTACTCATGCAAGCCAAAGCCATTGCTGGCTATGCTAAGGACAAGGCTGCCGCTCGAGACCGCTTTCATGACCAAATTAAGCTTGGCAAAGGCACCTTAGCGAACCGCTACGGTTATGGCATGGCATTGGCCGAAAATGGTGAATTCGCAAAAGCCCGAACGGTTCTAGACGAACTTCAAAAGGACTATCCAGACAATGTAAGCGTAGCCTTGATACGAGCTGACAATGAGTTGAACGCTGGCAAAATCGATCAAGGCTTGGCGCAGCTCAAAGCACTGTACGACGCGCAAAACGCGATCGGTAACAACTTAGTTGATATTTACTATGCAAACGCCTTGGTATTAACTGAGCGGAATAGCGAAGCCATACCAATTATTCAAACAGCACTTAAAAACGATAATAGCGAACCGTATTTTCATATTCTACTCGCACGAGCTTATGGCAAAACAGGCGATAAACGGCGCTCTTATCACGCTCGTGGCGAGTACCACTATTTAAGTGGTAACTATAACTTCGCGATCCAGCAATATAAGCGCGCGTTTAGACTTACTACCAGCGAGTATGAACGCGCCCGATTGGCCGCTCGCATTGAGTCAGTGGAAGACGAGCTCGAGATTATCAGCAAGCTCTAATCACGCAATCGAAACTTATCTTGTTTAAGAAAAGAAGCTAGCGATGCTTTCGGCCGTTTTCTTGGGCTGCTCGATATGCAACATATGCCCGCACTGTGCGACTTCGATATAATCTTTATCGGCAATTTTAAGCAACGAACGGGCCTCTTCAATGCGCCCAAACTTAGCAAAGCGTCTGTAGTAACTCGACTCTGTCGCCATCACCAAACCAACTTTGGCAGTGATTTCTTTCCAAATCTCCACCACATCTTCAAAGTTATACCGAACCGGGTTGGCGTAACGGTGCGCATGATCATGCTTAAGTCGGTAAGCGCCCTGATCGCCAAACGGCTCTCCCCATAAACCAGCAAGTTCGATAATTAACTCAGGTTCAAGCGTCGGGTTGCCCTTATGGACCGAGTAGCAAAGCGCATCAAAGTTAGGGTAAATTTTACTCGGCTCTTCGCTGGTGATTTCGCGCATCCATCGGCGATATTTCTCTGGAGCCTCGCTCGGCTCAGTTGGAGGCATACCAAGCGCCTCTAGGCTCAACACCTTACTCACTCTTTGAGGATTAATTCCGGCATACATCAACACAATGTTGCCCCCCATACTATGACCAACCAAGTTAACAGGGTGATGCGGTGAATAATGATCAAGAATTTTTTCGAGATCGGCAAAATAGTCAGGAAACCAATAGCCCTGAGCATGATCTGTTTGACCAAAGCCACGAAGATCTGGGGCAACTAAGAAATAGTCGTTCGATAGATATTCGGCAACAAATTTATACGTCGCGCCACAGTCCATCCAACCGTGCAATAACAGCAAAAGAGGCTTGCTGGAATCTCCCCACTCTTGAATATGATAGTTAAGGCCGCGGATACTAAGTTGTTTCGAGTTCATACACTGTCTATTTAGGATGATGTTTCTGAGATGCGCTAGATATAAAAAAGCCCTCAGCAAACGCCAAGGGCTTTGTTTGTCGTTCTGTTAGCCGTATTAGTCATCTATCCTGCTAGGCAATCGAGCGATAAGCCAACCACTTTTTGCATTACGCGCACAACTTGGTTGCTGTAACCAGCTTCGTTATCGTACCAAACATACAATACTACGCGTGAGCCATCAGCGATGGTCGCGCCACCGTCCACTACTCCGGCATGAGTTGAGCCTACTAAATCTGACGACACAACCTCTGTGGAGTATGTGAACCCAATTTGTTCTTGCAATGGCGAATGGTAAGAAATTTGACGAAAGGTTTCGTTCAATTCTTCGGCAGTTACCTCTTGCTTCAAATTCAAGTTCATCACCGCCATCGATACGTTCGGCGTTGGAACGCGAATTGCATTACCGGTTAATACCCCCGACAATTCCGGTAGCACTTTGGCAACCGCTTTTGCTGCACCTGTTGAAGTGATAACCATATTTAATGGCGCGCTTCGACCACGTCGCTCTGCCGAATGGTAATTATCAATCAAGTTTTGATCGTTGGTGTAAGAATGAATTGTTTCGACGTGACCACTTTCAATACCATATTTATCATTGATTACTTTCAATGGGGGGACAATCGCGTTAGTGGTACACGAAGCGGCACATAAAATTGTGTCTGTCGCTTCGATCATGTCGTCGTTGATGCCATACACAATATTTTTAATATCGCCTTTGGCGGGGGCAGTGAGCATCGCCTTGGCAACTCCCGGGCATGATGTGTGCTGACCTAAGCCAGCTTCGTCTTTCCAAATCCCGGTGTTATCAACAATAAGCGCATCTTTAATACCGTATTGAGTGTAATCAATCTCAGATGGCTTAGCCGCGTAGATAAACTGAATGAAGTTACCGTTGGCAATGATGGCCTGTTTCTCAACATCAACTTTTATCGATCCATAAAACTCACCGTGAACGGAATCACGACGCAGCAACTCTGCGCGCTTCTCCAAATCTTGTTGAACATCACCTTTACTGCGGACCACTACACCACGCAGACGTAATTTAGCGCCTGTGCCGGTTCTATCAATTAACAAGCGAGCAAGTAAACGGCCGATTCGACCAAAACCGTATAAAACAACATCGTGCGATTCGTCATCTTCAGGTCTCTTCTCGCCTAGCAACTGTGAGAGACGACGAACTAAGAAGGCTTGCATGTCTTCGTCGGATTCTTGCTCAAGAAACTCATGGCACAACTTGCCAAGATCTAAACGACAGGGGCGCAGGTTCATCTTTTCGATTAGCTGCAACATGGCGTAGCTTTGATCCATGTCTAGTGTTTTGCCGACAATCAGCTGCCCATGCAAGTGTGCTTTTATAATCTCGATGGTTGATGCGTTCATGATCTTCTGACCAAAAACACGTAAAACCACACTGGGCCCGCGATACAAAGACCCCAATAAGGGGATCATTTTCTCTGCA
>CAKZRZ010000057.1 GCA_937918955.1 uncultured Arenicella sp. | reverse complement strand
CCTTAACCTTCCAGCACCGGGCAGGTGTCAGACCCTATACTTCTTCTCGCGAATTCGCAGAGTCCTGTGTTTTTGTTAAACAGTCGCCTGGACCTATCCTCTGCAACCTATCACTAGGCCTCCCTTCTCCCAAAGTTACAGGAGCAATTTGCCGAGTTCCTTAGCCGTAATTCACTCACGCGCCTTAGTATACTCAACCCAGTCACCTGTGTCGGTTTACGGTACGGATTATCCTATCATTTACTACGTAGATTTTCTCGGCTCGTAACTACTACACATTATCCCTTACTATCCGTAGACCTCAGAGTACTATCAGCTCTCGCCTTCAACGAACTATTCCAGCAGTTCGCAGTGTACCATTACAGCGTCTCTACTTCATTCATAGGATAAGTACGGGAATATTAACCCGTCTCGCATCAGATCCGCTATCAGCTACTCCTTAGCCTCCGACTAACCCTGTCCTGACGAACATTGAACAGGAACCCTTAACCTTTCGGCGAACTAGATTTCCACTAGTTTTATCGTTACTTATCCCTACATTTGCTCTTCTAATTACTCCAGTACCTCTCGCAAGATACCTTCCCCGTCATTAGAATGCTCTCCTACCATATTACATCCCTATCTTCGGTGATATATTTATGCCCGTTTATTGTCCACGCTATACCGCTCGACCAGTGAGCTGTTACGCACTCTTTAAATGAATTGCTGCTTCCAAGCAAACATCCTGGCTGTCTCTGCGGTTTAACCACGTTACCTCAACTTAATATATACTTCGAGACCTTAGATGAGGGTCTGGGTTGTTCCCCTCTCGGACTAGGACCTTAGCACCCTAGCCCTCACTCCCATACATCATATACTATTATTCGGAGTTTGTCTGAGTTTGGCAGGATTTGACTCCCCCTAGCCCAATCAGTAGCTCTACCCATAGTATACTAATATGAGGCTGTCCCTAAAGACATTTCGGAGAGTACGAGCTATCTCTCAGTTTGATTAGCCTTTCACCCCTACCCACAGCTCCTCCAATAGCTTTTCAACGCTAACTGGTTCGCCCCTCCATTCCATGTCACTGAAACTTCAGGCTGACCATGGGTAGATCACTAAGTTTCGCGTCTAATACAAGTAACTATCGCCCTCACCAGACTCGGTTTCCCTCCGATTACGCACCATAAGTGCTTAACCTCGCTACTCATATTAACTCGTAGGGTCATTATGCAAAAGGCACGTAGTCACTCCATCCATGAAGCTCCTACTGCTTGTATGCAAACGGTTTCAAGTCCTCTTTCAACGTCTTCCCCAGACTACTTTTCACCTTTCCTTCACAGTACTAGTCCACTATCGGTCTCGTACGAGTATTTAGCCTTACCGGATGGTGCCGGCAGATTCAGTCAGGGTACCTCCTGCCCCAACCTACTCAGGATACAGACCTCTATAACTCCTCTTTCTCTTACAGGGCTCTCACCTCCTATGGCTGACCTTCCCAGATCATTCAGATAGATTCGTTATAGACCCAGTCCGTCCTACTACCCCTATATCGCCATAACAATATAGGTTTGGGCTCCTCCCCTTTCGCTCGCCACTACTCAGGATATCACTGTTGTTTTCTTCTCCTATGGGTACTTAGATGTTTCAGTTCCCCACGTTCGCACTTCGCAATAGAGGTCCTCTCTATTAGGTTACCCCATTCGGATATCTACGGATCAACGTTCGCTTGCAACTCCCCGTAGCTTTTCGCAGCTTGCCACGTCCTTCTTCGCCTGTACGAGCCTAGGTATCCCCCGTTTGCACTTCTCTTGTTCCTCTTATCTTTTACTCCTTACTTCCCCTTATGTCAAATATCTCCTATCCCCCCTAAAAACCTAATTCACACTCGTGGAGGATAACGGAATCGAACCGATGACCTCCTGCTTGCAAGGCAGGCGCTCTAGCCAACTGAGCTAATCCCCCTTTGTCTCCTGTGGGCTTACGTGGACTCGAACCACGGACCTTTACATTATCAGTGTAACGCTCTAACCACCTGAGCTATAAGCCCGCCATCCGAAAAACCCCTATACCCACATTCCCAACAAAGAGCTCCCTCTATATTTAAACTAAGCAGCATTAGTCTACTCCGAAAACTTTTACCCTCTTCTTCCCCCACTAAACACTCTAATAAGGAGGTAATCCAGCCACACCTTCCGGTACGGCTACCTTGTTACGACTTAGCCCCAATCATCCGTTTTGCCTTGATACTCTTATAAAATACTTCAGGCACCCCGAACTCTCATGGCTTGACGGGCAGTGTGTACAAGGCCCGGGAACGTATTCACCGCAGCATGATGATCCGCGATTACTAGCGATTCCAGCTTCATGTAGTCGAGTTGCAGACTACAATCCGAACTGAGATAAGCTTTTTGAGATCCGCTCCGCATCGCTGCTTCGCATCTCTTTGTACTTACCATTGTAGCACGTGTGTAGCCCTAGGCGTAAGGGCCATGATGATTTGACGTCGTCCCCACCTTCCTCACAGCTTACGCCGGCAGTCTATTTATAGTACCTAACTCAATACTGGTAAATAAATACAAGGGTTGCGCTCGTTGCGGGACTTAACCCAACACCTCACGGCACGAGCTGACGACAACCATGCAGCACCTTGTTTCGTGTCATCTCTCGATAAATCCCCATGTCTCCACAGGTGGCACTCACATTCTAGCCTAGGTAAGGTTCCTCGCGTATCGTCGAATTAAACCACATGCTCCACCGCTTGTGCGGGCCCCCGTCAATTCCTTTGAGTTTCATCCTTGCGAACGTACTCCCCAGGTGGGTTACTTATCGCTTGCGCTTATACACTCATCACCACAGTGACAAACGTATAGTAACCATCGTTTACAGCGTGGACTACCAGGGTATCTAATCCTGTTTGCTCCCCACGCTTTCGTGCCTCAGCGTCAATCTCCTATTAGCTATCTGCCTCCGCAATCGGTGTTCTGACTGATATCTACGAATTTCACCTCTACTCCAATCGTTCCAATAGCCTCATAGGTATTCCAGCTCAACAGTATGTAACGCCTGCTACCCGTTAAGCACGCACTTTTAACATTACACTTGTTAAACCGCCTACGCACCCTTTAAACCCAGTAATTCCGGACAACGCTCGCACCCTACGTATTACCGCGGCTGCTGGCACGTAGTTAGCCGGTGCTTATTCCTATCTTACTTGCAATCACCATATCCTATACAGTGACTTACTCAGATATTAAAGCAGTTTACAATTCATAGAACCTTCCTCCTGCACGCGGAATGGCTGGGTCAGGCTTCCGCCCATTGCCCAATATTCCCTACTGCTGCCTCCCGTAGGAGTCTGGACCGTGTCTCAGTTCCAGTGTGACTGACCATCCTCTCAGACCAGTTACCCATCGTCGCCTTGGTAGTCCATTACACCACCAACTAGCTAATGGGACGCATGCCCATCTCTAAGCAACTCTCGTCTTTATTCATAAAAGCATGCGCTCCTATGAAACTATGGGGTATTGCCCTACGTTTCCATAGTATATCCCCCACTTAAAGGTAGGTTACATACGCGTTACGCACCCGTCCGCTACGTTACTATTACTAGCACGTTCAACTTGCATGTATTAAGCCTTCCGCTAGCGTTCATCCTGAGCCAGGATCAAACTCTTCATCCTCATATTCCATTTTTCTCCCCTCTCGCTCTCGTTTCAACTAATGCCCCCAGTGTCAAATAACTCCTCCTAAAATCACAAAAAACTCACATCAAAA
>CAKZRZ010000056.1 GCA_937918955.1 uncultured Arenicella sp. | reverse complement strand
GTACTTACACAGCGATCATCTCTACACCCCAAGGTTAGGCACAGACGAGTTACAAAGCATGGCATGGCAGTGGGAAAGTGATGCGTTTGGCAATACGGCACCGCAAGTAGAGAATGTAAGAGTTAACTTAAGGTTTCCGGGGCAATACTACGACCAAGAAACCGGGCTGCACTACAATTGGAATCGGTATTATGATTCGACAACGGGGCGGTATGTGACCTCTGATCCGATTGGGTTAATGGGGGGCGTAAATACTTACAGTTATGTCCATGCAAACCCATTATCGTATATAGATTCTATGGGCCTTAGGGCTTGTGTAAGTCGCGTATTGAGTTCTAAATTGACCGAGACTGAAGGCACAGAAACAATTAATCGATATTCTTTCGTTACTATAGCTGGCAGAAACTATGGTGCAGGTGCGGGACCAGAGCTACCAGATGCTAAAAATCCAAGGAAGATTACCAAGCCACCATTTGGTCCTGGTATTTCATTGGAGGTATGGCTAATAAGGTATGTTTTTGAAAAAAAGCAAGACTTTATTACATATCAGACTATTCAAAACATATTGACTATATGCACATACACGACTGTTGATGAATGCGGTAATGATACGCAAGAGACAGTGCAAAGTGAGAGTACAAAAAGACTGAAACCATATAGACGAAACGTAGGCTCTGCCTACTCGGAAAACTATAGTGAATGGGTGAGGCAAATAGGAAAACTATGATTAAGGTCCTAAATTTCATAACTACTTTTCTTGTTTTTCTATCTACAACACCTGTTTATTCGGAAAGTGGGAGCGAGTTTAACTTAGAAAAATTAAAGCTTGTGATGGAGTCAAATAATACTCAAGAGGCAGTAGAATACATTAATTTAAGTAAAGGTAAGCAGTACCAAGAGAGCGTTAGAAAATATATGTTAGAGCTATGGGCTTCCAGATATTCGGGGCTCCATGCAGTTCTAGAGAATGATTTAGTTCTCATCAATATTGCTGACTTCATATCACAGTCTAATGCAAATAGTTTTGCTAATGCTGAGATGGGTTCGGTTCTAGAACTAGCCCGTAACAAGGTTAACGCTGAAAACAGACGCATTGTATCTAGAGCATTAGCAATATTAAGTCGTTCGCCTGATGATATTGATATAGTTTTTGATATGGTTAAAAACGCTAAATCGGAGTACCTATTCAATGTATCAGTTCTATCTGTTCTCGCCAATTGTGATATGGCTGATAATGATAAGCTTAAATCATTAGAGGGTTTATCTGATAAGAAAAAGCAGTATATAAAGGATTCTCTTATTGATTTTGACGCAGCTGGACTATGCCAGAGCGCTGACAACGCAAAGCCTTCGCTTTAGGCTTAAATTAAAGCTTATTACTAGCTCGTCTAAATAATTATGAATGCCGTTCAATTATTATTTGGTTTAGCCTTTATCGTTTTTACAGCGACGTTTTTTAGAATACTGGCTGATGTAAAAAATGAACTAAACGTTGAACATGATAGTGCTAGATGGTCATCAGGTTTAGCTACTGGTTTTATAGGTATAACGTGGTTTTTAGAAATTTATAATTTACATTACCAGCAACATGGCTGGAGTTTACGATTGATAATGAATCTAGTGCAGTTACCAATATTATTAGTTGCTGGTATTGCCATAGCTGCATAAAAATCAATGGGGTCGGAGTAAATTGATTTTGCCCGATTATCTAAACCGGAGTTGAATCAATGATTCTTCCGCCCTCAATACTTCAATACAACGCGCTATGAGTATGACGGCGTTGAGCGCTTGGTGCGCGTGATTGACCCGGTGGGCAGAGTCACTCAATTGAACTATTTTGGTGAACGCATCAAAGAAATCGTTGACCCAGCGGGCCGCAAAACGTTGTTTAAACACGACGCGCAAGGGAATTTAACCCAAATCACCGACCCAGATCAAAGTGCAAGAACCTTTGAGTATTCACAAGACACGCACCGAATCGTGTCGAAAACCAGCAAACGAGGGTTTGAAACTCAGCTCACGTACAGTGAATCAGGCCGCATAGTGTCAGCCACCTTGCCAGACAATTCAAAACGGCGTTTGTTACCAAGAGACATGCAGGCTTTGCCAGACATGCGTGAGGGTGACGGCTCTGAAACGGCGCCAGCACAAGCCCCCATAGCCTTGTCAAACGCCCGAGGGGTGGTCACCGATGCCAACGGCAATATCACCACGCGTTGGTTTGATGAGAACAGCTACGTTCGTGAAGTCGTTGACGGAGTGGGCCGCCGAACGCTGATGGAGCGAGACATTGATGGCAACGTCACCACGCTAACCAGGCCGAATGAATCCATTGTTCGCAACACGTACGATGATAACGGCAACGTGCTGACGAGTTTGGAAGAATTTAACGGCGCCTTAACCACCTACACCTACGACTCATTCAGCTTGGTCACCAGCATGGTCGATGCGCTTGATCGTCGAACAGAGATGGAGCGAGACGCACGCGGCAACCTCATACGCAGTGAAAACGCCGAAGGCCACGTCAGCACCATGGAGTACAACAGCCGTGGCCAAGTCACGCGCATGGTGGACCCCAACGGCCTAGTAACGCAATACGACTACGATCAACACTTTTTAGTGGTGCGCAAAACCGAAACACCGCCGGTTGGCAATGTGCGAATCACCAGCACGCAATACAATGACATTGGCTTGCCGGTTAGCGTAACAACGCCCGATGGCATTACCCAAACCTTTGAATACGACGCATTGAACCGCCCCACCCGAGTGCAAAACCAATTGGGCGAAGCGCAAACCACGGTCTACGATGAATACGGCAATGTCATTGAGCTAAGTGTGCTGAACACAGACGGGCGCGTTGCCACACAAGAAACCCGCGAATACGATGAACGTGACCGCCTGATCACCATCACTCGGCCATGAATCAAAAGGGTCGGAGTAAATTGATTTTACCCGGTTGTCTAAACCGGAGTTGAATTAATGATTCTTCCGGCCCTGTTTACTGATTATAATTCTCGAGTGTCAGCTACCTTGCGAGACAACTCAAAACGGCGTTTGTTACCAAGAGACATGCAGGCTTTGCCAAATTGGAGCTACAATTATCCTTGCTGAAAACTGCAATGATGGTAATGGCTGCTTTGGTGAAAAAAGCAAAGAAGAAAAGAAGATAAAGAGTTGTCTACACAAGCGTTTTTTCAGAGCGGCAAGTTTGTCTTGAAGAAAGTGTTTAATAAGAACCTTGATAATGGTTGTGAAGAATGCAAATAATATTTGGTGCAAAGATATGGAGTTAGATACATTAGTAGCTATTGCCATAATGCTTTTGTCGTCAGCTTTTATGGTCTATATGAACGGATGGCAGCAAGGACTGAAGAAGGTTGCGTTTTTAATTATCGTGCTACTTGTTTATGGGGGAGTAACTTATTTTTTTGGTCAAGCTGGAAAAGAAATATTAGCTATAGTATTAGTAGTGATTGCGTTTGTTTACCTGTACTACAAGAGGTCTAAGGGCCAGAGTATCTGGTAAACGTATAAGGAAGCCGAAAGGGGTCATATATGAATACCTCCCTTGCGGTCAAGTGATGACGATAGTCTGAGATGAGCAATTGCGGACATATATCCGGCCATAGATGGTCATTGAATCATCGCTGACCGGGCCTTATTGCGATTCGCTACCTGGTTGACTT
>CAKZRZ010000055.1 GCA_937918955.1 uncultured Arenicella sp. | reverse complement strand
AACTTACCTCGATTGCCAACAGTGGTGACAACCTGAAATGAACTAATCGAACCTGATTGTGACTGATGGGGTCAGTGGCTTAACCATAGCCGATACTCTGCTAAGTCAACCAGGTAGCGAATCGCAATAAGGCCCGGTCAGCGATGATTCAATGACCATCTATGGCCGGATATATGTCCGCAATTGCTCATCTCAGGCTATCGTCATCACTTGACCGCAAGGGAGGTATTCATATACGACCCCTTTGATTTTCAATCGGTGCGCGTCACTATCTCATCCATTTCTTTGACGCTTGCCAGCAACTCTTCGAACTGCTTTTTATCCATATTAAACCAACACTTCTAAGCCCTTTGCAGCGACTAAGTTTAGGAGCTTCAGTGATGGGCCATTCGGCTTTTTCTGACCTTGTTCCCATTTCTGCACAGTAGACTTGCTGATATTCAGATATTCAGCAAACACACCTTGGCTCGCTTTGTTTTTAGTTCTGATGCGCTTGATCTGCACCGGCGTGTATTCTTTGACTGGCGGCAAACACATCGCGTCAAACTCTCGCATTGTCATATCGTCCATAAAACCAGCATCGTGCAAGTCTTTGGCACTCTCATGCACCACTTCTAAGATTGATTTATTCATCGTTATTCACCTCGATTAACACGCCTGCTTCGACTTCTTCATTTAACTTTTTAATACTGTAAGCCAGATACTGAGCCGCCAGTGATTTCAACGCCTTTAACTCATCGGACTTAATGTTAGATCTCGCATTTTTGACAAAGCCGTAAACGAAGAACGCTTTATCTTTCACCTGATACGCTAACAAGGTACGAACGCCACCGCTCTTACCTCGTCCAGCCAAGGCCACACGCTTTTTAATCACGTGACCGCCCAAGTCTGCGTCTATCAGGCCATTCTCGATTTCAGCGACGGCCATTTGCAACGCCTTATCATTCAAGCCTTCTTTAGCTGCCCACTTTGAGAACGGCTTAGTCTTAAATATCCGCATTTTTTGGGTTTGCCTGTTTTCTCTTCAGTATAACACCAAGTGCTATAGTTTTATATGGATGATTTGTGAGGTTTCAAGAGACGCTAATTATGACTACAGCGGATAGTACGCCAGTTGATGGCGGCTCTACAACTTCTTTGCCTGCCCACCGTTTGGCGCGGCTCGAAGATCAACTTAATCACTTACTGGCTTGCCATGCGTTTTATGACGTGGCGGTACAAGCCATAACTTGCCCTAACTTTGAGCATGAGCCGCTCGGCCAGCGGTGGCAGTTAGGATTATTGCTGCACCAGCAGTGGTTGCAAGATCAAGGTCAAAATCTGATTCGTGAACTTCAAACTCTGCGGCGCGGAGCTTGATCGACAAACCTCTAACGGGGTTGGGCTAACTCAGAAACCGCCCAACCTCGCATCATTAACCCAATTAAATCATTAACTTACATTAATTGTGTTCTGACCCCATTTCTTTTTTCGCTATTTTTATAATGCGCTATAACCGCAGAGATATATTTTTCAGGCGGTGCATATTTATGTTCTACAACGTAATGAAAAATCAGATTTGGAGCTGCATAAGCCTCACCCTCACCATCGACCCAAACCTCACAATCACCAAGTTTTTGTTCTTTCCCATAAATATTTATAAATGACTCATGCTTAGGGAAGTTAGCTCTAGTCAGGTCTTTTGGTCTTTCAGGCAAACATAAAGGGCAATACTCATAACCTCTCTCTACATTAACAAACGAAGTGCTTACTAAATATCGCAATGCATTAATAAACTCTTCGCTTGGCTCCGCAGTACTAAAGTCATAGTCGCCACTGAGCCAACCAACATTTAAAACTGTGTCACATTTAGAACCCGAAACTTCACCGGGCAACATCTTATACTCACTTAAATCAATTCTATTCATTGCCATATAGCTCATTTGGTGGATTCTCTTCTAAGAACTCTCCTTTTCTCTTATCTAATAAACCCTCTGGACGCGCACTGATACTGCTATTTTGCGAGTAAGGATTTTCAAGGCAAGTTGCAACATGGCAAACGCCGTCACCTTCATTGACTAACTCAGACAAAGGTGTTTCTTGGTTAACTCTAGTCGGATTACCTTTGACTTTATGATCTTCAATAGGTGAGACTAGGACGTTAGGTGCGCGGTCTCCTTCCTTGTAAACATTTTTATACAAGCGCGAGGTATCACCCCCCTGTTCAATTATATGCCCTGTTGTGTCATGCAATAACCCTCCTCGAGGCGTATACGTTATAACTTCCGCACCTTGAGGCACAATAAAATCCTCGCCTATATCAATGCCATGACCCGAAATCACTTTTTCAGAGTTGATGCTCGATGTACCAACTTCAGAACTACTTTCAATAATTAGCCTAGTTTTACTTCCACCTGAACTACCCCGCTCTAGAGCTCCCTGAAATCTAGCTTCTTGGTTAAAAATCTCCCAGTTACTCGGGTTAAGCTTACTGCCACTAATTTTTGCACTGATACCTCCAGTCGCTCCCCGCACCTTCTGCAAGGCCGGATCAACAAAGTCTTTGACCTTATCAACTTGCCGCCCAATCGCTCTGGATGTTGCTGTTGATATGGCCTTAGCTTTTGAAGCCGGAGTAAAGCCTGTAATTGTATTGACACCGGCTTCTATTTCCTCTTTGTGCGTCAAGACACGCCCAGAAATCGGGTTAACTGCCGCACCGGTTTCATTTCGATTGAATCGCGCAACAGGGTCTCCAAGAATGGACGCCGTGGTTGGCCAATTGGTCCATTCCAAAGTCTCTATATCACGACAACCAATACTACCGCCCGTTGCCGAGCCTGAGTGAACAGAAGTTTGACCAACTGGGCAATTTCCATCTGGATCGATATAGACGGTTGGGTTTTGGTACACGTACAAGTACTTATGCATACTTGGTGCAATCATGTAATCACCCTTCCATGCATCCTCACTTAAGAAGCGCCCAGAATCAGGGTCGTACATGCGATGTTTCGCGTACAACAACCCAGTCTCCTTATCTTCTTCGTAGCCCGTGAACGCGAACCGATTGTAACTCTCGCCCGATTCCGCTCGTTTGTTGCCCCACGCATCGTATTGATAGCGTGCTTGCACTTGGCCGTTTTCGTTGGTCAGCGTCACCACGCTTTGCAAGGCGTCACACAGATAAAAACTGGTGGGTTCGTTTTGC
>CAKZRZ010000054.1 GCA_937918955.1 uncultured Arenicella sp. | reverse complement strand
GAGCAATTGCGAGCTGAGCATACGGCGGTTGAAATCGAAATTAAGTCTCAGGCTGCAAAACTTTCAGCAGCGCTTGATCAATTGGGTATTTCCGTAGATCAGGCTAAAGCCTTACTGACCCTTCAAGCTAATCCCTTGGTGCCAAGTACATTGGAAGCTCTTAGCAAGAAGCACGCTGAATTAGTTCTTGCGAAATCAATTTATGGGCCCGAGAACCCGATAAGAAAGGTGTTGGAAAAAGAGCGAGAAGACCTTGTAGCCGAGACTCGCCTTTTGCTAAAGGGTGTTCCAGGTCTAGATCTATTCAGTGACTCGAGACTCTATGGCCTGATTTCAGTTAGCAATTCAGAGTTAATAAAAGCAGCGAATTCTCTCTTGGTCGATCAGCAAGCCTTGTTGATTAAACGCGACGCTACGCAAATAAGTCGTGAGCAATACCTTGAGCGAGTAAAGAGTCATGCTCAAGATTCCGCAGCGCTATCTGACCTTCAGCGAGTGCATCAAATTGCGGAAGCAATTTTTAGTTCCGCTCTGGCGAAATTAGATACCAGTCGACTGGATATCTACGCGACATATCCACTAACGCAGCTTTTAACCTTGCCCGGCGCCACAGTAAAGCGAGATCGTTTGAAGAGCAAATTGATGGTTTTAGCGGGGATCATAATCTATGGATTTCTCTGTTTGGCGATGACACTGGCAAACATTCGGCAGTTGGTTTTGACGAGCGATTCACAGCCTAAAAAAGTGCTTGAGGATGACACTCTATGAAGTCAATGCTTAAGCAAATTGACAGTTCTGCACGGTGGCAAGAGTTTGGCGAATTAAGCTTTGAAGAATCCGTCATAAGTAAGTCAGTTACCTACACTTTTGTGTTTTATCTAATCGGAGCGCTGTACCTAGTAGCGCCTATAGTGGGTTGGGCCATGTTAGGCGCAATCGTTCTTCGCTGGTCAATGAATCAGCCGCTGGTCAATGCACAAAACTCGTATTGGGTAGTCTGGCTCTGGGTCGCCTGCGCATTAATGTTGGAGCTTTGTTTGGTTGCGGGTCATATGAATTTCGACCTTGGACTAGGCAAAGTCATTAAATCGACGATTGGTTGGGCTAAAGGCTGGGCGTTGCTAAGCGTGTTTGTGGTACTTGGTTACTGTCTCAATATTCGATACCAGTTGATATGTCGAGCGGCCTGCGTAATCGGTTTGATCGCCTTACTTCTCACTCCCTTTCTGGTGCTCGCATATTTACTCGGCTTACCAGATTTTCTCTATGTGTCTCCGCTAAAAGTGTTGGGAGGAGCTGGAGATGAGTATTTTACCGTCATATTGTACGAAATAGACCCTGGGAACGGCTCTCCGCGTTGGCGCTTCTTTGCACCATGGGCCCCGGCGGTTGGTTTGGTGGCAAATCTCTATTTTTTATCTGCGTGGTTTGAGAAGAATGAAAAGTGGCGTTTTATCGGCTTACTTGGAAATGCTCTAATGATAGCCATGGCGGCTTCTCGAATGGGCATGATCGTAATGCTCTTAGTGCCAATTGGGGTGTGGGGCTTGTCTCGATTAACCCGACCTTGGGTGATGGTTTGTGCCTCGATTTCTCTACTAATATTGGTGGTATTTTACGAGCCTATTCTTTATGCGTTCACCGATTTAGTAAGTGATATTAAAGGCGCTAGAGCTGATTCAACTCGAGTGCGGGAAGCCCTAGGAAATATTGCTGTGTATCGATGGCAGTCAGAGGCCTATTGGTTTGGTCATGGTGTTGTCGAAAGTGGCAGTCATTTGGTCGAATTTATGCCCATTGGATCGCACCATAATTGGTATGGATTGCTTTTCGTCAAAGGCATGGTGGGGCTGCTTAGCTTTCTAGTTCCGTTTGCGATTACTAGCTGTGTCTTGTTGGTAAAGGCCCAGTACCAAGTTAGTTCTCGTTTGGGTCTTGGAATGTGTCTGATCGTTTGGTTCTTTTCGTTAAGTGAAAATGTTGAAGCACTGGCATACATGACTTGGCCGGCTTGGTTGATGATTGGTGTCGGTTTGCGAAGCGAACTTAGAGATATCGATACAAATAAAGACAATCTATTAGGGCAGTTGAGACTTAAGTCGGAAAAGACATCGAGAGCCAAATTAAGTTCAACATTAAATGCTTAACCTACCTCTTTATTTAGGAGCAGAGTATGAAATTTTCAGTTGTTATACCGCTATATAACAAGCGCAACGAGCTCCGCAGAGCTGTTCAATCTGTAGTAGATCAAGACGGGTTTACTGCCGACTGTTATGAGTTGATTATCGTCGACGACGGGTCAACTGATGATTCCCTTGAAGTGGCTCAACAGCTTCAGGCCGAATACTCCGCGCAAAGTTTAATTGTTCACTCGCAGAAGAATGCCGGTGTGTCCGCGGCAAGGAACAAAGGTATAGAGTTGGCCAAGTCAAACTTGATCGCGTTTTTGGACGCCGACGATAGCTATGAATCTAACTTTTTGAAAGAGGTAGATGAGTTGCTTAACCGCTATCCTGAAGCTGCCATGTATGCAACGGCTTATCGTTTCATAGATGCTGGCACAGGTGTGGGGCGAGATGCTAGATTTTTTGGTTTAGATCCGAATAAGACTCGCCAATTGTTAGCTGATTTTTTTCATTCGGCAGCGCGTGGGGATCTACCTATCACCTCTTCAAGTGTCTGTATTAGGAAAGCTGTGCTTAACGAATGTGGCGGATTTCCAGAGGATCAAAATATGGGGGAAGATCAAGCCGTTTGGTCGCGAATTGCCCTGCAGCACAAGGTTGCGATAAGCACCTTGGTTTGTGCAAACTATTTTGAAAACACCAGTAACTCTCTAATGCAAACTGTTCTTCCGAGTGACGAAATGCCTTACAGCCTGCACTTACAAGCCTTGTTAGATGATGGGGTTGTCGCACCGGCGCTGGTGGTATCGCTTAAAAGATACATAGCCACGCATCTATTGGATTTGGTTAGAAGAAACTTGGAAGCCGGTGATCGAAACAGGGCCAAAAAATTTGTGAGTGATGTTAGGGCTAGGGCCCTTTTTAAACGTTGGCTATATTGGTCTTTGAGAGTTAGGGTCGCGGCGATTAAAGATAGAAAGTAGCTTTGAGTTGCGTGCTCGTACAAGTTAAGTTCTTCTGCGTCAGGTGATTGACGGAAAGTTTGATAAGAGGGGTGTGCTGACCTAGGTGGTGATGTCGCCTAAGATTGTGATCTAGAGCAATTTTTTGAGTAGCCTTTTTTGCATTGAGCTAGGGATCAGGCTCATAGCGACCGACGCTAACAATGTTTCAATTGTCTTTAGCGGTTCGGAGCATAATGCGAGTGGCCTTGTTTTGAGCGCTCGCCACATTAGTTTTATTGCGAGCGCACCTTGGGCTTGAAAAACACATCGACGCGCTAGGTAGCGGTATTGAAACGTTTTGGCAATCGGGCCGTATTCTTTAGCAAACAGCGGTGCATAGCCCTCGAGTTTATTGAGTAATGCTGACCAAGTTTCGAATTGCTTATCAACGTCTGCGGATAAACCTCCGCTATTGAGTCGGTAGTTGGTAAGCGGCTGGTCTATATAATGAAATTTGGTGCCTGTTAGAATCGCGATTCTTGTCCAACAATCAATGTCCTCTGACTGCTTTAACGATTCATCAAAATATTGAGTGTGGCTTTTATCTGCACTTTTGAAGCCTATTTGGTCGAGTATCTTTTTTTGTATTACTGGCACCGAGCCATTGCCAATTGGGTTGCGACAGAAGATATCGCTTGCTTTGTAGTTCTGCTTTTTTTTAGGTTGCTGCAAACGTCCAAGTGGTTGGCTTTGCTCATCAATGAACATTGAAGAGCAAAAGCTTACTCCATAGTCAGGGTGTTGCGACATAAACGCGATATGTTGCTCGAGTTTGTTGTCTTGCCAATGGTCATCTGAATCTAAAAAGGCCACATAGCGGCCCTTCGCATGATGAATTCCTGTGTTTCGAGCGCCTGCTAACCCTCGATTTTTTTGTTCAATAATTTGAATGCGTGGGTCGTCAAAATTGCTTTTTATAAGCTCGATTGATTGATCCGGACTTTGATCATCAACAATTATAATCTCCAGATTCTTATAACGCTGATTTAGCACTGACGTGAGAGCTTCTTCAATATACTGCTCAACATTGTAGACAGGAATGACTACGCTAACGAGTGACTCCGTGTGAGTGTGGTTAGTTTTTTTAATGTTGAGCATTTAGTTTTCTCCGATAGGCTTGCTGGTCGATGGCAAAGCAATGTTTTCGGTCTCATTGAATATACGTTTCCATACGTACGCCAGATAAAGCGGGTGAGTAAGCGCATAGATAATTAAAACAGTGCTAGCAACCGTGAAAAGGTTGAATTGAGATGCTGTGTAAACTGAGACAACAAACAATGCGGTCATTATCACATTCCAGTTAAAATCGATCGAAATTCTGCCTGTCGCCAGTACTAGCGCGGAGGCGCTTTCGGCCAATGGCCTGGGGAGTGCGGATAGGCAAAGTAGCGTCAAGACTGGCACGGCTTCAATCCACTGCTCTCCAAATACGATTGGCACATATATAAATGCCAAGCCTGCTTGTAAGTTTATGAGCGGTGTCGCGATTAGCGCTATGTGTTTTAAGTTTTTTGTAAACCGTTTTTTTAGTTCTCTCCGATCATTTCTAACTTCGCATAGGTTTGGATACAGCGCCGAATTGATAGCGTTAATTAAGGTTAGGCTAAAGCCTAAGCCTGCATTGCGAGCAAAATAGTAAAGGCCCAATGCTTCCATGCCGAGCAGCCGTCCTATGATCATGTTGTCTAGGTTTAAACGGGCAGTTTTTAAAACTTCTATGCTGAGGTAGTAACGGCCAAACTCTAATACATCTCGCCACAAGCCGAAGGTCAAAAAAGACCCGCTTGGGCGCCAGTAGATTGCTTTGCGATAACCAAACACCCAAATGGGTGATGTTAGAAATTTGGGCAGCACTATTGCCCATGCACCGAAGCCCGCAATTGCCAGCAAAGAGGTGATTATATTGTCGATACCGACTTGCCCGCCGTCGATCATCGCCGCTGTTTTTAGACGCTGCTCCCTTTGAATCAAAGAAGCTTGAACCATACCAAAAGGCATGAGCAGATAGGTTAGCGACAACACCTGTAGCATCGGGATCAGTTCGGGCGATTGATAAAACTCGGCAAGCGGGTAGGCTAGAGCGCATTGAAGAACGAATAAGCAAATGCAGAAAATGAAATTAAGCCTATAGGCAGTATTGCAGATAGTAGTTAGTTCATCGTCTGAACATTGAACAATTTTTGCGCCAATACCGTTTCGATTAAACACTCGAACGAGTTCATTGATCGTGAGTACTAAAGCGGCCAAACCAAACAATAATGGGTCCATGAAGCGAGCTAGAATAATCGCAGTGACTAAACGTGTGACCCTAACAAAGGCTTCGCTAATACCGAGCCAGCCAAGGTTTTTGAGAAAAACGCTTTCGCCATTTTTCTGCGCCAGCACTGCTTTAATATTCTCCAGCCTCTTAAACATAGCGCGCTATCGGACGGCTGTAAGTTTGTCGAGCTCGGCAGTAATAACGGGTTTTAAATCACTCATTATTTTTTCAACATTGGAGACTAGCGCGTCGACATTTTCTGTGTCTGCTTTGCTTTCAATTTGAAGCAGGGTATTCGCGAGATGATTTAAGCCTATGCTGCTCGCCGCCCCCTTCATTGAGTGGCAAATTTTCTTGACTTTTTCATTTTGCCCTTGTGCGTGGATTGCTAGCAGTTGATCGAGTTCGCGATAGGCGTGATCCAAGAACGTTGGGGCGATTTCTTGAAAAATACTCAGATGAGCATCGCCAAATTGCGTCTTAAGATAGGTGAAGTCGAAAGATGATAATCTGGCTTCTTCGGTGACATTGATTTGTTCCATGAACTTGCCCCCAAAGCTTGCTTGAACCCGAGGAGTTTTGGGAACGTCGTTTAGTGCCTCGATCAGTTGATCTAAGCTGAGTGGCTTACTTAGAAAGGCATCGAAGCCAAGCCCGAGTAGTCGCTCTTGTTGATCTTCATAGCTTGATGCTGTAAGCGCGATGCAGTAATGCTGAGAGATTCGAGATTCTGATGAACGTATCGACCTGATTGTTTCTTCGCCATTCATTACCGGCATTAAGATGTCTAAGATTACAACGTCATAATCATTGGTTTTCAGTTTCTCGAGCGCTTCGGCTCCATTGTTAGTAATGTCTGCCCGTTGGCCTATTTGAGAGAGTTGAGCGCTTATTACTTTTTGGTTGGTCGGGTTGTCTTCGGCAATGAGTATTTCAAGCGACGGAAGCGCGGCTTTTGGTAAATTATATGTCGGCTTTATTTCCGAACTAGAATCATGAAGTGCCATAACTGGTAGAGAGAGCTCAAAAATACTGCCACGCCCAACCTTGCTCTCACAGCTGATTTTTCCCATCATTAACTCGCTAAGTTGTTGGCAGATCGCTAGACCCAAGCCGACCCCTTGATTGGGTCTGCCGATTTGTTCATAGGCGTTAAAGATGCGCTCCATTTGATCTTCGGCGATGCCTACGCCGGTGTCGACTACTTTTACTTTGAGTATGCCCATGCCCTCTGATATTACGTCTTGCTCATATGAAACATTGACTAATACTCCGCCCCGCTTGGTATTTTTTAAGGCGTTTGAAATGAGGTTGTTGATGATTTGTTCATAGCGCCCCTTATCTATCGAGATACGAGTTGGTACGGT
>CAKZRZ010000053.1 GCA_937918955.1 uncultured Arenicella sp. | reverse complement strand
ACCGCTTCGTCGGCTTGTTTCACATGCAATGCGTTTTCGTCAGCCTGAGAGTAAACCGCCACGGTTTTAATATCGAGCCGACGAGCGGTACGAATTACTCGGCAAGCGATTTCACCGCGATTGGCAATTAATATTTTGCTAAACATGTGGTTTTCCTCACTTAGGTTCGTCAAAATCAGAATTGCTTTTAATCCAATTCGGCGAGCGCTTTTCAAAAAACGCGCCCAAGCCTTCTTGACCTTCTTCTGAAGCACGCAAACTCGCGATCACTTCGCTGGTGTGGTTCATTATTGTCTCGTCAATAGTTTGGTATTCAGTATCACGGATTAGCTTCTTAGCTGCTTTCAGAGCGAATGGGCCGTTCTTGAGTATGGTTGATACGAGGCTTTCTAGTGTTTGATCAAGAGACCTTCCTGACTCTTCCGTATCGCTTAATTCTGATACCAAGCCTAGGGAATGGGCGCGTTCAGCCGAGAAACGTTCGGCACTAAGAAAGTAACGCCTTGTAGCGCGTGAGCCGATAGCGGCGATTACATACGGTGCGATCGTTGCAGGGGCAAGGCCAATTTTTACTTCACTCAAACAAAAACTAGCCGAGTGGCTAGCTACAGCCATATCGCAACAGCTTACTAAACCGACAGCGCCTCCAAAAGCAGCACCTTGTACTTTAGCGATAGTTGGAACTGTTAAAGTGTTCAGCCTTTGTAGCATTAGGGCCAGTTGTTTGGCGTCATCGAAATTTTCTTGGTGCGAGAAGTTGATCATTCGCTTCATCCAATTGAGATCGCCACCGGCCGAAAAATTCTTGCCTTTAGCGGCGAGCACCATCAAACGAACAGAAGGGGTTTGCTCGATTTGATTAAATGTATCGATCAGTTGTTGGATAATAACGTCGTCGAAGGCATTGTGCTTTTCTGCTCGATTAAGTGTGACCGTGGCGACGCCACGCTGATCAATTTCCAGTAAGACTGCTGAGCTCAAGGCTGTTTTATCGTTCACGGCTACATCCTGAACACGCCGTAGCGCGTTTCTTCAATTTCTTTGTTAAGTGATGCCGAGATGGCCATGCCCAATACTTGTCGTGTGTCGGCGGGGTCGATAACACCGTCGTCCCATAGTCTTGCCGACGCATAGTACGCGTGTGCTTGAGCGTCGTATTCATCGATGATTGGCTGTTTAAATTGAGCTTCTTGTTGTTCGGTCCAAGTTTCTTCGGCTTTATCTTTTTGCGCGCGTTTGACTTGCGATAAAACACCGGCTGCTTGTTCGCCGCCCATCACTGAGATACGCGCATTTGGCCACATAAAAAGAAAGTTAGGGTCATAGGCTCGGCCGCACATGCCATAGTTTCCAGCACCGTAAGAATTGCCGATTAAGACGGTGAATTTGGGAACTTTAGCGCAAGCAACGGCGGTCACCATTTTCGCCCCATGCTTGGCAATACCGCCGGCTTCATATTGCTTACCAACCATAAAGCCTGTGATATTTTGTAGGAACACCAACGGTATTTTTCGTTGCGAGCAAAGCTCAACAAAGTGCGCGCCCTTTTGTGCCGCCTCGCTAAATAGTATGCCGTTATTGGCAACGATGCCTACCGGGAAACCCATAATGCGAGCAAAACCACACACCAATGTTGTGCCGAATAGCTCTTTAAACTCGTCGAACTCAGAACCGTCGACAACCCGAGCAATGACTTCACGAACATCAAACGGCTGTCGCATGTCTTCGGGAATAATTCCATAGAGTTCGCGGCTGTCATAAAGCGGCTCAACACTACCTTTAGTATCGAGTTGCTTGGGCTTAAGCCGATTGAGTCGCGCTATAGATCGTCGGGCAAGCTGTAGTGCGTGATGATCGTTCTCGGCGTAATGGTCTGAGACTCCCGATTCTCTACAGTGCACGTCGGCGCCACCGAGCTCTTGAGCCGTGACAACTTCTCCGGTTGCGGCTTTGACCAGGGGCGGGCCAGCTAAGAATATGGTGGCTTGATTGCGCACAATGATCGACTCATCGGCCATCGCTGGGACGTAGGCACCACCAGCGGTACAAGAGCCCATTACTACAGCAATTTGAGGAATGTTTTGCGCAGACATATTGGCTTGATTAAAAAAGATTCGGCCAAAGTGTTCGCGATCAGGAAAGACTTCATCTTGGCGAGGTAGGTTAGCGCCTCCGGAGTCGACTAAGTAAATACAAGGGAGGTGGTTTTGTTCGGCAATGGCCTGCGCGCGAAGGTGTTTTTTAACTGTCAAAGGGTAGTAGCTACCCCCTTTGACGGTCGCGTCATTGGCAACGATCACGCACTCTTGGCCTTCAACAATGCCGATGCCTGCGACTACGCCTGCGCAGGCAACGTTCTCGTTTGGATAAACCTCATGCGCGGCTAACTGCGAGATTTCTAAAAACGCAGTACCGTCATCAACCAGTGCATCTATACGATCTCGAGCAAGCAACTTGCCACGCGACTCATGCCTTTCTTGTCTGGCTTTACCGCCGCCTAATTTAATGGTTTCCACAAGCTGGTATAAGTCGTCGACACGAGCTTGCATATGTTCGCTATTGTTTGTAAAGCTCTCAGAGCGAGTATTGATCTTACTTTGGATTTGAGCCATATCTATTTCTAAGGTGAGCTAGTTAAGTGCGGCTATTTAGTTTCGGCAAAGAGCTCACGACCAATTAGCATTCGTCGTACCTCTGATGTACCTGCACCAATTTCATATAATTTAGCATCGCGTAAAAGTCGGCCTGTGGCGTATTCATTAATATAGCCATTGCCGCCTAAGGTTTGAATCGCCTGCAATGCCATTTGGGTTGCTTGTTCGGCGGTATAAAGTATCACTGCAGCGGCATCTTTGCGGCTTTCTAAGCCTGAATCGCAAGCTCTTGCAACCGCGTACAAATAGGCTCGACTAGCACTTAGCGAGGTGTACATATCGGCAATTTTTCCCTGCATCAATTGGAACTCGCCAATGCTTTTATTAAATTGTTTACGCTCGTGAATATAAGGCACAACAATGTCCAAACACGCTTGCATAATGCCGGTAGGTCCACCAGAGAGTACTGTGCGTTCATAGTCTAAACCAGACATCAAAACACGTACGCCGCCGCCTTCAAAGCCTAGGATGTTTTCTTCTGGAACACGGCAATCTTCGAACACTAACTCGCAGGTATTCGAACCGCGCATGCCTAACTTATCGAGTTTTTGTGCTTGGCTAAACCCGGTAAAACCGCGTTCAATAATAAACGCCGTTATACCTTTTGAACCGCCACTAAGATCGGTCTTTGCATAGACCACGTAGGTGTCTGCATCGGGACCATTGGTGATCCACATTTTGTTGCCATTAAGCACGTAGTGATCACCATCTCTATCGGCTCTAAGCTTCATGCTAACCACATCAGAGCCAGCGTTAGGTTCCGACATCGCTAGCGCGCCGACATGTTCACCAGAGCATAGTTTTGGCAAATACTTTCGCTTTTGAGCGTCACTGCCATTCTTCGAAATTTGGTTTACACAGAGGTTTGAATGCGCGCCATAAGACAAGCCCACCGATGCAGATGCGCGGCTGATCTCCTCCATCGCTACACAATGTGCTAAATAGCCCATATTGCTGCCGCCATAGGCTTCATCAACGGTAATACCAAGCAGCCCGAGCTCGCCAAATTTGCGCCAAAGGTCTTTGGGGAACTCATTGTCGCGATCGATTTGTGCTGCGCGAGGGGCGATTTCAGCTTGCGCAAATTGATATGTCATGTCGCGCAACATATCGATCTCTTCTCCGAGATTGTGTTGCAAAGTAGGGTAAGTAGTGGTCATTTATTTTTCTCTTTGATGTTGCACCTTTCTCTTTAAGAGTGGAGTGCCAACCTATTTAGCTATCGCACGAAAACATGCGTCAACTAATGAATGTGTTTGAGCGACTCAACGCACCTTTGTTCGGCGCGTTGGAGGTCTTCTAGAGTTTGCTCTAAGTCTTGTTTTTGTTTTTCAAGTTGCAAGCGTTTGTCTTGGATTGCATCAATCAGCGTTAAAATTTGTTTGCTGTTCGTGCCAACAGGGTCGTACATTAAAATAATTTCAGCGCTTTCATCTAAGCTCAGTCCTAGCCGCTTGCCACGCAATATGAGCTTTAGCCGGGTACGATCTGCGGCACTGTAAACGCGTGTCGCGCCGATACGAGAAGGCTTGAGCAGACCTTTTTCTTCGTAAAAGCGTAACGTTCGAGTGGTCACATTAAACTCTTCGGCTAGTTCACGAATTAAATAACTTTTTTCAACATGCTTTGGTTTTGATGAGGCCATGATTATTGCTTAGGTAATTGTAACGGCTTCACTTTAAATTACGTTTACGTTAACGTCAACTTGTGGCAATGCAAAAATATGATCGCTGTTCAACTGGATTTCAGTATGTTTCTTACCGCAGGGAGACTAATTAGTTTTTAGGATGTGCGAAATGCAAGCGTGTGTCGCAGGCTTTTGATGTTACTGATGAGTTGAATATCAGTTCGCCAATGTTCTGCCATTGGGCTTTTGACTTGCTCCCGACTTCTGCGCTGGCGACTTCGATGGTGTATTTAAGCTGCTGCTGAGAATAGTTTTCTACGCGAAGTTCGTCTCGAAAGTCGTTTCGATCAACCCTGCTCGAACTGGCAGGGCTAAAGCGTAGCCATCTTGGTGAGATGATTTTTTGTGCCCGCTCTTCTTGTCCAAAGGCGGCTAAACTCGAGACTGATCTATAGCTTATGCTCGGATCAAGTGATCCAGCCTGCTTGTCTGCATCTAAGAAAATACTTTTGAGCGTTAGCGCGGTTGATATGTCCCGAAGACGCGGAATCCGGCCCAGTGGCGGCTCGTTGTCGAGACTCAACTCATACAAATATGGGGTCTTTAGTCCGCCAACCGAATGTAGGGTAAGGACATTCAGACTTGGATTATCGCCTAAATCGTCTGGCAGTAATTTAACCGCTAGACCTAATGCTCGGCGTTCTTTTTTTTGTGTACCGCTGAACGAAACCGAAGCACGGGCGATGACCGGCGACCTCGTACCCTTGCTGAACAAGCCTGAAAATTCCGACTCTTTATGGATCAGCCATTCGCCCGCGAAGCAGATACCATTTGCTTGCAGTAACTTTTGTCCTTGATCTTCTGGCAGTAAATCGACATTACTGCTTAGGGTTCGCTTGGCATCGTTTAATAGATAGTTTTCAGCATTTTTGCCTTTGCCTTTAAATAAAGACTTAGTCACTTTGTAACGCGGAAGAGTGGTATAAGGTTGATCAAACAGCACCTTAACGAGATCTTCATAACGAGCATTTATTGGCTTCGATTGGCTCTGAGTAGAGTCTTTCAAAATCAATGGCTTATTAGCTATTGCAAGGTTTGAATTTAGGCCGATAAACGCGATTGAGAAAGAGGTGCTGATCAATTTTTTGAAATTAAACATCGCTTAATAGGTTCTCTAAAGTGTATGTTAAAAATAACGGACTCACTAAAGATGACCGTCTTAAATGCAAATGGCACACATTTATAAACCCAAAATCGAACAGGCTACAAACGACAGCCCTACACGTCGATCTCAATTAACTGAGACGAGAACCCGTATGGGTGAGCTTTTTACCGATAATCAAATTCTTGGTCGGCTGCAAACAATAGGTTGTGTCGCGGTAGAAATAACTCAGAAATGTAACCTTGATTGCACACTTTGCTATTTATCAGAACATTCCCAGCAAGTCGCTGATATTCCAATCGAAGAGGTGTTTCGCCGTCTCGACGATGTTGTCCATCACTACGGTAAGGGTACGCACGTGCAAATTACAGGCGGTGACCCCACATTACGCAAGCACAGTGAGTTGATTGAAATAATTCGATATGCCAACGAAATTGGTTTGTACACTGCGCTATTCACAAATGGGATAGGCGCAACGCGTAAGCTCCTAACAAATTTGGCAGAAGTTGGTTTGCGAGACATCGCGTTTCACGTTGACACTACTCAACGTCGTAAAGTTGACGGTGTAGAAGTCGGCACAGAAGCTGAGCTCGATCACATTCGAATAGAATATCTAGAACGAACTCGAGATCTCGGCCTGATGGTGATTTTTAATACCACGGTGCACATTGGAAATTTTTCTGAAGTGCCTAATTTGGTAGAGTTCTTTCGCAAGCGGGCAGACCAAATCGGGCTTGTGTCATTTCAACTTCAAGCAGATACTGGGCGAGGAGAGTGGCGTGAGCGTGATGTCGTTATCAATAAGCAATCAGTTTGCCAACAGATTGAATTAGGATCAACTCAGAGCTTGCCCTGGGATGTGATCCAAGTGGGGCATAGCGACTGCCATTTTTATATGCCGACTTTGGTATCAAATAATACGATCTACCCTATCGTTGACGATAAGCGTTTTTTCTCTGACTTTCTTGAGGATTTCCAGCATATTTCATGGGACAGGCAGGAGTCTAAGTTGCGTTTAGCTAAGCAGTTTTTTGGTGCGCTCCTGAAGCACCCAAGTTGGATTGTTCGCGGAACATGGCATGGGATTAATGTAATAAGAAAGATGGCGAGCGACTTGATAAAGTCGCGTGGTAAGGTTCATCAACTTACCTTCTTTGTGCAAAATTTTATGGACGCCGAAGAGCTCGTTCAAGAGCGTATCGATGGTTGTTCTTTCATGGTTATGACTGATCAAGGACCTGTGTCGATGTGTCAGCATAACTCTCGGCGTGATGATTATATTTTACGGCCACTGGATATTACCCGGGCCGATGGTACCACCCTAAGCTATAAACCCCTGCCAGTCGAAATTGCTGTTAATACGTAAACTGACCTCATTTAAATGAACATGAACTCTTTAAACTTTAAATTCTTCAATAGCCTTGCCTTATTTTTTATGGCGCTTGTATTTATGAATATTGCCAATGCTGAAACAGAGAACCTCTACCAAAAACACTTAAGCGATTGGGCTCAGACTCTCGAGCGTTTTGTTGATGATCAAGGCCGAACCAACTTTATCGAACTTGAGAAGGACACATCACAGCTGCAGAAATTTGTAGATGCGGTTGCTAAAGTCAGCCCGAAAACTCATCCTGAATTCTTTCCAAGCGAGGCGCATGTCATTGCTTATCACATTAATACTTATAATGCGCTAGCGATGAAGGGTATTATCGAACGAGGAATTCCGAAGCACTTAAATACTCTATGGAAGCGCGCTTCGTTTTTTAAGTTTAGGAGTATTGTCATTGGTGGTAAGAAAACCAACCTTTATGATTATGAGAATAAAGTGATTCGCCCTATCGGTGAGGCGCGCGTGCACTTCGCCTTAAACTGCATGGTTGTGGATTGCCCTCGCTTGCCTAAGACCGTTTTTACTCCTGAGACTTTAGAGCAAGATCTACAAGCTGCGTCGGTGGAATTTTTTAATAAGCCTAAGCATATTGAAATAAATACCGAAAGTAAGAAGGTTCACCTATCGGGCATTATGAAGTTTTATACTAAAGACTATGTTGAGTCGGGCAAGAAGCAAGATCTTATCGGCTATGTGAATCAGTTTCGTAGTGATGAAATTCCGAGCGATTATCGAGTTAGTTTTTTGGATTACGATTGGACTATTAATCAAGCCCCAGGCGGTTAATCAAGCCCCAGGCGGGTAACCAAGCTCGGGTGATTAATCAGGCTCTAAGCAGCCCAAAAACTTTCAGTATGCAAACAAGTGTACGTACGACTTAGGCACTATTTTCGAGTAAGGATTACCAATCGATATGAGCGATATTCAGTTATACAGCTACCCAACCAGTCCTTATGGGCAGAAGGTCGGCTGTTATCTTAAGTACAAACAATTGGACTATCGCTTTGTTGGTGTTAGCCCACTGAGCAGCGAGCAGATTAAGTTCACGGGTCAACGTCAGGTGCCGGTATTACAAATTGGCGATGAATGGAAAAAGGAATCGAGCGAACTTGGAATTTGGTTAGATCAATTGTTCCCAGAGCGTCCGATCATGCCCAACGATGAAGCTCGTGCTCAAAAGATACGTGGTGTCGATGATTGGATTAGCCAATCGCTTATTCCCGCCATGTTTCGAGGCGCGGTCGAATGGCAAAACGCATTTAACTCGATAGCGAATGGTTGGCGTTTAGCGCGAACTGTTAATATCGTAACGCCCCTGCCGTTTTATGTGCGTTTGATCTGGCCATTTGCAGTCAAACGAGCGCCATTTATTGTGAGAATGGTCGAGCAGTTAGACTTGAACGAAACAATGAGCGACATGATGTTTCGCTTAGAACAAGAATTTGTCGATCACCTAAATGGGCAAGATTATCTTGGTGGTGAGTCTGAGTTGAGTTTGGCTGATTTATCCGCATTTCCGATTATTGCGAATGCGTATATGACCGGCATGCGATCTAACCATTTTTTGATCGATAGGCCAGAGATTAGAGCTTGGGCTCAACGGGTTGCTAGGCAATTGCCGGCAAATCCTTTGCTTGTACCCGATTCGTTTATAAAACGTTCCTTAGTTTAAAGACACTCGACTCTTAAGGCCTGGAGTAGGGCGACAAGTTGATTGCAATGTAGCAGAGAGATTTGAAAGAAGGTAAAGCTCCAGACTTGGTGTTTGTAAGTTATACATAGTTGATGGATGCAGCGATTTTAAAGAGTTCAACGGCGGTTGCTCATGCGATAGCGGTATCTTAGTCGCCACTCCGGGGTCTAACTCATTTGGCTTGTGATAGTTATGATGTACACTCTCGAGAAATAGTTTTCATTCCACCACAAAGACACAATAATGAAGAAGTTAGCTGTAGTAATTTCCGCCTGTTTAATTGGCCTTGCGGCCTGCTCTGGTACTGATAAATCTGAGCCTAAGGCGAGCTCTGACTCGCCGGTTAAAAATGTAATTTTTCTAATTGGTGACGGCATGGGGCTAGCTCAAGTATCCAAAGCGATTCAGCAAAGAGATGAGCCTTTGAATCTTGAGAAGGCTCACTATATTGGTTTGAGTAAAACCAGCAGTGCAAGTGAAGTGATTACTGATTCGGCAGCAAGTGCGACGGCATTTTCAATTGGAGTGAAAACCAGCAATGGTGCTATTGGTTTAGACGCCAATGGCCGTTCTAAGAAAACCATCGTTGAGCTATTATCAAAAAAGGGTTACTCCACTGGTTTGATAGCTACATCGAGCATTACACACGCCACGCCTGCAAGCTTTTACGCTCACGTAGAAAGTCGTGAAAATTACTATAAGATTGCAGAAGGTTTGGTCAATGCGCCTGTTAATTTATTTATTGGTGGTGGCGAAGATCACTTTGATAAACGTTCCAATGAAAAACGCGGCAAGCCTGACGAACGTAATCTGATCAAAGAAATGCAATCAAAGGGAGTGACTATGGTCAACAATCTTGGTGCCATTAAGGGCGTCACCGGTAGGGTTGGCTATTTTACCGCTGGCGCGCATCCAGAACCAATTGCAAAGGGTCGCAGTGATTATCTTTCTAAGTCAATTAAGCCGAGTGTCGATTTCTTAATGAAAGAAGGTGAGGCCGGTTTTTTTCTAATGGCAGAAGGGTCTCAAATAGACTGGGGCGGCCATGCAAATGACCTCGAGTATACGATGAGCGAGCTTTATGACTTTGATGATGCCGTTGGTGAAGCGATGAAGTTTGCTGACAAAAACCCCGATACCTTAGTGTTGATCACCGCTGACCATGAGACTGGTGGCTTGAGCTTACCGTCCGGAGATATGGAGGCTACGGTCCCATACGCAGTGCCCGGTCATGCTTATTCTACTATGGGGCATACATCAGCAATGGTGCCCGTTTACGCATATGGAAAAGGTGCTGAGCGCTTTAAGGGCGTGTATGAAAATACAGCTATCTACCACAAGATTTTACGTGCGATGGGGCAGTAGTAGACTTACTGAGAAATGAATTTCGCGGCTATTTAAGGATCTTGAACTTAGCTTGAATTAAAGCGCTAGCGTTTTAAAATATCGTCTATTCGGTCTTCAAACTCGTTTTGATTTTCAGGACGTTGGTATTGGCGCCTTACTCTAGGGTCGACATATCTATCATCCAATGAATAAGCATAGTCGTTATAAACGTAATCCTGATAGCGTCTAGCCTCGGCGAGATCGTCATAGTATATGCGCTCTAAATGGCTGATTTCTCGTTTTGCATATACGATGTCATCATGCAGTCTACGACGCTCGTGGCGCAGCCTTTTTCGGTCTTCTTGATCTACCTCGTCTGAGTTTATCCTATTGCTAATGCGATCGATCCGTTTACGGTTGTTGTAGATTTTACTATTCAGGCTTGATATTAAATTGTTGCTCCTGTTAGCAATGCTTCGAAGCCGATTGAGTTTAAAGCCAACCTCAAAGGCTTCGTTAAAACCGGGGTAGTCTGATTCAGGGCAAAGATGATTTTCTAGTGTCTGTAGCTGACCCTTTACGCCAAGTTCTAGCGCATTGTTGAGCTGGCAATGGTCTACACGTCCATCCGAAAAGCCCTGTTTAAAGTGACTGTAATTGGCAATTTCACCGTATTTAGCGCACGCTTTTTCGCGTTTTTCAAATGTCTCGACTTGACTAGCAGCGCCACCAAAAGCAACTTTATAGCCAACTTCGCGCCAGTTTGCGTCCATGCATTGTTGTTTGCTCATCACAGCACAAGCGCCTAATTGAGTGAGCATCACAACTAAAGCTAAAGATTTAACTCGATCCATCATTTAAGTATATCATTGGTCTAATTGTTGTCATGATAGACAATTAAAGCTTAATTTAAGCTGAACATAAAAAACGTTCGAACTCAATGAATCATCTTGGTAATCAAATGCGACCCCTTTCCTTTGTCAAAGTAATGTTAGTTTCCTCTTTGTTGCTCAGTGCTTGTTCGCACGCGCAACCTAGCGATGGCAGTGTGCAAACTGTTTCAAATTGTGAGCTTTCTTCTGAGGTCGAGGATTTAGTCGGACTGATAAATGAGGCGCGCAGGGATACTCAGTACTGTGGCTCGTCGAGGCTAAAAGCCAGTGCGCCGCTGACGCTTAATTGTAGTTTGCAGCGATCGGCTCAAGGGCATGCAGACACCCTCGCAGCAAGAGATCGTCTGAGCCATATTGGCACGGGTAATTCTTCACTTGGGACTCGAGTAACCGCTAGCGGTTATAAGTGGTCGGCCGTCAGTGAAAATATTGCCAAAGGTCACAACACAGCGCAGAGTTTGCTTGAGAATTGGCGTGCTAGTAAACAGCACTGTAAAAATCTATTTAGAGCCAACTATCAGGAAATTGGTGTTGCCCGTACAGGACAGTATTGGGTAGCAGTGTTCGCGCAACCTCAATAGGCTAGCTGCACTATTTGATAAGGCTCACGATTAGTTCGCAAAGCGTTTTATAAAGTTGCGAAGGGATATTGTGCCCCATACCATGGATAATTTCTAAGCGTGCTCCATTAATATTTTCCGCTGTATGAATTCCGCACTCTTTAGGAACCAATCGATCATCGCTGCCATGGATCACCAGGGTTGGGCATGTGATTTTCTTGAGTAAGTCTACTCGACTGCCATTTGCGTAAATTGCGTTAAGGTGACGTATGTAACCCGCTGTGTGAAACGACCGTTGACAATTCGCTTTAGCTCTTTGATAGAGTTCTTCGTCATCAGCGGGGAAGGCGGGGCTATCGATTCGGCGTTTACTTTCAACCCAGTTTTCGATAAAGCCTGCCTCAGTGCCGTCGGTTTTCTTAGTCAGCATCTCAGCGACTTCTGGGGTTGGGCCAGGCAAGCCTTTAGCGCCGCTTGAGGACATAATGCTGCAAAAGCTTAAGGCTCTAGCGGGGTACTTGGCGCAAAATATTTGTGCAATCATTCCGCCCATCGACATGCCTATGATATGCGCTGCTTCAATATCCAAGTCTGATAATAATCCAGATGCATCATCAGCCATGTCTTCTAAAGAGTATTGGCTAGTCACTTTTGTCGATAAACCAATGTCTCGATTGTCATAGCGTATTACCTGAAATCCTTCATCAAGCAATAATTCGCAAAAGCCTATAGGCCATTCGCCAAGCTGCTCACCAAGGCCAGCAATAAGTAATATCGCTGGAGACGAGTTGTTACCTAATCTTTCGTAGCATAGAGTTAAGCCATTACTCTGAGCATATTTTTGCACACGTGCCTCGATCAGTTTTGCAGTTGTTATCGTCTGTTAAGACTAACCAAGTTTGTGCCTAGCGGCTAGGTATACTGAAAGAATTAGCTCACTACAGCGGTCATTGCATCTATGAAACCTATAATTCTCCTACTAATTATTTTATTTACTATGCCAACTTACGCACACGATCACCTAACCACCGTCACCAGCGCACATTCGGTTAAAGACACCGCCGATAAATTTGCTAATCTGGTTGAAGCCAAAGGCTTAACTTTGTTCGCTCGCATCGATCACGCAGCCAATGCTAAGGGCGTTGATCTCGAATTAGCACCTACAGAGCTTGTTCTATTTGGCAATCCAAATGTGGGTACCAAATTAATGCAGTGCGCGCCGACTGTAGCGATTGATTTGCCTCAAAAAGCTTTGATCTGGGAAGACGCAGACGGCAACGTAAAATTGGCGTATAACACGCCTGCTTATGTGAAAGAGGCGCATTCGATTGAGGGCTGCGACCCAATCATTGAGAAGATCACAGGTCTGTTGTCGGGTTTGGCAGCTGCGGCGACAGAGTAGTTGATTCTGGCTGGCTCTACTTATCGAATTTCGCTGGGTTTAATGCATGCCTAGTATGATACGTCTGCTAATTTTTTCGACACTACTTCTAAGCCCACTCGCATATGACGATTTAGCGTATGCGAATGAGCAAGCTCAGCCAAAAGTAGAAGTTTTGCCTGGCTATCGATTGAGCTTGTCTTTGCCAACAAGTGCTAGCCCAGAAACAATTTGGGCGCTCTGGAAAGACGTTGAGAACTGGAAGCAATTTGATACATTGCTCGAGTATTCTTATCTTGAAAAAGGTCATGTGTTTGAAGATGGTGCGAATGGCTTCATCAAAGCCCGCGGAGCAGCGCGAACTCGTTTTACCCTCAGAGATGTAGCCGAAGGCGAGAGCTTTACTGAGACATTGTTTGTGCCCTTGTATCAACAAATAGAGCTAAAGCGGTATGTCCAAACAATCCCAGCGTCTGACACAAAGGAAGAGCATACTTTGTTCACACATGAAGTCGTTTTCAAAGGGCGTTTACGTTTTCTAATCTACGCGATTGCTGCGTCAAGCTTTAAGAAGGAACTACCGCTAGTAATGCAACGGCTCAGAGAACTTGCAGAGGGCTTAGAGGAGCGCTCAGAAGAAGGCTTAGAGGCTCCAGAATAAGCTCAAGTCATTTACGCATTCGTATTCATAAAAGTTTAGCGATTTTTTGATCTATATTCATGGGCTGATTTTATATGAGGCTGCGCCATGATTGCTCGACTACTTACTACCCTTCTTCTCGCGATTGGTTTAATCGTATGCGTTAACGCCGATGGCGCAAATGACCCAACAAACAAAGCGTATCAAGTGAGCTCACCAGATGGCGCGATCAAGGTAGTGCTAAGCGATGAAGGCGGTGAGTTGAGGTACAGCGTTAGCCGCGATGGCCTCGAGGTTATACAGTCTAGTTTGCTAGGATTACGTTTTGCTGAGCAACATGGTTTCGATGCTCAGATGTCTATTGTTGAGAGTGAGCATAGTTCGGCAGACAGTACTTGGGAGCAGCCTTGGGGCGAGAATCGATTTGTTCGAGACCATCACAATTTACTGCGTTTGGTCGTCAAGCGTGCAAAGCCTGAGCAACGCATGAACTTTTATGTGAAAGCCTTTGATGATGGTATTGGCTTTCGTTACGAGGTGCCTGAGCAAAGTGGCTTAGAGTCAGTTGAGATTACGGAAGAGATCACTGAGTTTAATATGGATCAGGATGCTCAAGCGTGGTGGATTCCTGCTCGAAAATGGAATCGTTATGAATATCTGTATAACACCACTAGCGTTGATGAAATGGATATGGCGCATACGCCGGTGACTATGAAACTTAGCAACGGAACGCACGTGAGCTTGCACGAGGCCGCGTTGGTAAATTACTCCGGCATGTCGATAGAGCATCGCCGCGGGCCTAATTTAGTTGCCAATCTGGCGCCACGTGCTGATGGGGGCTTGGTTAAACTTGAGACGCCTTTCGTGACGCCTTGGCGCACCATTCAAATTGCTAAAGACGCGCCAGGTTTGGTTAATTCAAATCTGATTTTAAACCTTAATGAACCGAGTAAAATCGATGATGTTTCTTGGTTTAAACCAGGTAAGTACATTGGTATTTGGTGGCAGCAACATATAAAAGACCGCACCTGGGGCAATGACGGTATCCATGCTGCGACTACTGAAGCCACAATTGAAATGATGGATTTTGCCGCTGAGCATGACTTTGACGGCGTGTTGGTAGAGGGCTGGAATATCGGCTGGGATGGCGACTGGTACAACAATGGCGACGTATTTAGCTTTACCGAAACCTACGACGACTTTGATATTGAGAAAGTTGCTGCGCATGGTCGTAAAGTGGGCGTGCGCTTGATTGGCCATCATGAAACATCGGGCAATGTCTCTAATTACGAG
>CAKZRZ010000052.1 GCA_937918955.1 uncultured Arenicella sp. | reverse complement strand
GACTTATCAACACACCAAGAAACCAGTGGGGGCTCAAGTGATACCGAAGCAAAACTATTTGCCGTAATACCAATAGCTTGATTTTCCGCATCACGCGCGGTTACCACCGTAACGCCCGTGGCAAACTGGCCAAACGCATCTCGTAGTGAACGATGTTGTTTTACTTGAGTCATTATCAGTTCAGGTGTTTGTCTTACGACTTGAAAACTATTCGTACTATTATCAACTTTTTATACAACGATTGAAACACAAGCGAGGTTTAGCTATGGTTGTTTTCGCCCTATTTTGCACTTTTAGACAGATAAATGACCTACGACACCAATAATATTTTCGCCAAAATCCTTCGCAAAGAAATTCCGTGCATCAAAGTCTATGAAGATGAACACACCTTAGCGTTTATGGACATCATGCCTCAAGCCGAAGGTCATACTTTAGTGATCCCTAAAGAAGCCGCTATAACCATTCATGATCTGTCTGATGACAGTGCGGCTAACCTTATCATAAAAGTGAAACTGGTCGCCGCCGCGGTTAAAAAAGGCCTAAATGCCGATGGAATCACCCTATTCCAATTAAACGGCGAGCAAGCGGGACAAACAGTTCCGCATATCCATTTTCATATTCTTCCTGGTAGCTACCTAACGGCAAAAGCGCACGCGAAAATAAACGCCGATACCGATAGCCTAGAAGCAATTGCAGAAAAAATCAGAAAGGGGTTTTAATTCGAGTGAGCAACTATTCTGCAGAACCGCTTACCGATACAGCACTGACATCTGGCTTATTGACATTAATTGAGTTCTTCGACTTTTTACGCCGGGCTTTGAAGAAAGCTTTAAGTAATGCAGCGCTCACGTCAGCCATTAAACCAAATTCAACTTCGCAACGGTGATTCAACTGATTATGCTGAACGATGTTTATTACTGAGCCAGCGGCGCCGGCTCTTGGCTCCTTAGCCGCGATCACAACTCGCCCTACTCTTGAGTGCACTAGAGCCCCGGCGCACATAGAACATGGTTCTAGAGTGACGTATAAAGTGGCATTTGGTAAACGGTAGTTGTTGACCCGCTCACAGGCCGCCCGTACTGCTAACACTTCAGCATGCGCAGTGGCGTCATTTGATGAAATTGGCGAGTTATGAGCTTCCCCTAACAATTCACCTTCGTCACTAACAATGACAGCGCCAACTGGCACTTCGCCAACCTCGGCGGCGCAGCGAGCGAGTTCCATGGCGCGAGCCATCCATTTTTGATCATCCATTTAGCAAAGACTCGCTGTGTAGGTTATCAACGTCTGACTAAAGGCTAGCAACTCGGCGCTCGATCCCAGCCCGTTGCAACATACGAGCAGCAATTTCCTCTACCGATAGCTGCGTAGTATCGATGTACGGTATTCGATATTGTCGATACAAGGCTTCGGCTTGACGCACTTCATCAACACAGGTTCTCAAAGCTGCATATTGACTATTTGGTTTACGCTCATTTCGAATTTCAGCTAAGCGCCCAGGACGAATGGTTAAACCAAATAACTTCTTGGTGTGATCACTCAGAGCCGAGGGAATTTTGTTCAACTCAAGATCGTCTGGAATTAAGGGATAATTCGCTGCTTTAATACCATATTGCATGCCTAGATAAACGCTTGATGGTGTTTTACCGGTTCGAGAAACGCCCACCAAAATAATGTCAGCATCGTTATAGCGGTGCAAATGCATGCCATCATCGTTGGCAAGCGCGAAATGAACCGCATCAATCCGCTGCATATAGTTTTCGTCGACCGCTCGACTGTCTTCTTGAAATATCGAAGGGTGGCCGACAGTATGCGAGGATCGCACACCTAATTCATCTTCAAGTGGCGATAAAAAGGTCGAGAAAATATCAATGTAAAAACACTCAGCACTGCGCAACAGGTCGCTCGCTTCAGTGTTTAAAATGGTGTCAATTACAATAGGCCGTTGAGCCGATGTTTGCGCTTCTTGATTGATTTCATTGGCAATTCTCTGAGCCTTTTCGGGTGTGTCGACAAAGGGTTTGGTGACACTCTCAAACTGAATATCAGGAAACTGCGCGAGCAAGCTGCGTCCAAGGTTTTCAGCGGTCATACCTGTGCTATCGGAGAGAAAGAATACTTTACGTTTCATCGGCAAAATTGTGTCAAATATCGGTAGAAAGATTCAAAAATAACTACTAAAAATACTAGCTATAGCTTTAGAGAACGCTAGCCCATGTTAAACTTCAGGTCCACGAATAAGTAATCCACGAGAGAGGATTAAGTTTTGACTACGGTTAACCAGCAGTACATTCTTGAGTTCGATCAGCTTACCATAAACGACGTTGAGAGAGTCGGCGGTAAGAACGCTTCATTGGGCGAAATGATTGGCAATTTGACCGCCTTAGGCGTTTCGGTACCTAACGGCTTTGCGACCACGGCAGATGCCTATCGCGAGTTTCTAGCCACGGATGGATTAGACAAGCGCATTAACGCGCGCCTTGATGCGCTCGACGTTAATAACATCGCTGATCTAACCTCAGCAGGCGCTGATATACGAAAATGGATTATTGAAACCCCCTTTCCTCCTGCATTCGATGCAAGCTTAGATGCGGCATTTACGGCAATGCAAGGTGGCAATCAAAGTTTAAAAGTCGCCGTGCGTTCATCGGCGACCGCCGAGGACCTACCAGACGCCTCATTTGCGGGCCAACAAGAAACGTTCTTAAACATTGAAGGCTTAGATGCGGTTAAGCATGCCGTCCACGAAGTCTTTGCCTCGCTGTTTAATGACCGAGCTATCTCTTATCGAGTGCACCAAGGCTATGCACATGAAAATGTGGCCTTATCTGCCGGCATTCAACGCATGGTCCGCAGTGAAACAGGGTCAGCCGGCGTGATGTTTACGCTTGACACTGAATCAGGCTTTGACGATGTCGTTTTTGTTACCTCATCGTACGGCCTAGGTGAAACCGTTGTGCAAGGTTCAGTTAACCCTGACGAATTCTATGTGCACAAACCTACCTTGAATGCTGGACGCCCCGCCGTTGTGCGCAGAACCTTAGGCAGCAAGTTGATCAAAATGATCTACTCAAATGAGACTACGGCAGGCCAATCGGTTGACACAGTCGATGTTGACATGGCCGAGCGCCAACAATTCTCAATCAGCGACGCCGATGTAGAGTCACTTGCAAAACAAGCGCTTATCATTGAAAAGCACTACGGCCGACCAATGGACATTGAGTGGGCCAAAGACGGCGACGACCAACAGCTTTACATTGTTCAAGCCCGTCCAGAAACGGTTGCTAGCCAAGCCGATGCCAATGTTCGAATCAGCTATCAGTTAAACCAAACGGGTGAAGTTCGCGCCGAAGGTCGAGCGATTGGACAACGCATCGCATCAGGCAAGGTACGTAAGGTGCTAAGCATTGATGAAATGGACATTGTGCAAGAAGGCGATATCCTAGTAACCGACATGACTGACCCAGATTGGGAGCCAGTGATGAAGCGCGCCGCCGCAATTGTCACTAACCGTGGCGGTCGAACATGCCACGCAGCGATCATTGCACGTGAGCTAGGCGTAGCGGCAATTGTTGGTTGTGGTAATGCCACTGAGAAGCTCAGCGATGGTGAAGCGGTTACCGTATCTTGCGCTGAAGGCGATACTGGCTACATCTACGCTGGCGAACTCGATTTTGAAAAGCAAGTTACTCAACTCGACAAAATGCCTGAGATCCCATTCAAAATCATGCAGAACGTAGGCAACCCGGATCGCGCGTTTGGCTTCGCTCAATTGCCACACGAAGGCATTGGCCTTGCTCGCCTAGAATTTATTATTAATCGCATGATTGGTGTGCATCCCAAAGCTTTGATCGAATACGATCAGCAGTCGCCCGATGTCAAAGCTATCATTGACGAGTACAAAGCAGGTTATGACTCTCCAACCGACTTTTTCGTTAAAAAACTTTCAGAAGGCATCGCCACCTTAGGCAGTGCTTTCAGTCCCAAACGGGTGATCGTTCGTTTATCTGATTTCAAATCAAACGAATACGCGCACATGGTTGGCGGTCACGACTATGAGCCAGACGAAGAAAACCCAATGCTTGGTTTTCGCGGTGCGTCTCGCTACATCGCGCCGAGCATGCAAGACTGCTTTGAACTAGAGTGCAAAGCGGTTAAATATGTTCGCGATGAGATGGGCTTGACCAATGTCGAGATCATGATTCCATTTGTTAGAACCACAGATGAAGCCGCTCAAGTAATTGAATTGCTTGAGAAGAACGGCTTAAAGCGTGGAGAGAATGGCCTCAAGGTGATCATGATGTGTGAGCTACCAGCAAACGCGCTACTCGCCGAAGAGTTCTTAGAATACTTCGATGGTTTCTCGATTGGCTCAAACGACATGACTCAGCTAACCCTAGGTTTAGACCGGGATTCAGGCATCGTTTCTCACTTATTTGACGAACGCAATGCAGCGGTTAAGAAGATGTTGTCGATGGCGATTACCGCTTGTAACAAAGCCGGTAAGTACATTGGTATCTGCGGTCAAGGCCCAAGCGATCACCCTGAGTTAGCCGAATGGTTATTTGACCAAGGCATCGATTCTGTATCACTGAATCCGGATTCGGTTATTGATACTTGGGAACGTTTGTCGAAACTATAGAGCTAAGCTAGCTCTGGATTAGAGCCTCTTAATAATGTGTTAAAGAGGCTTCTGTTCTAAAAACAAAAAGCCCGCCTCACCAATAATATGGTGAGGCGGGCTTTTTTATAGTTCAAGACTCGCCTGTACTAAGCTGCTCAATATAAGAAATCGACTGAATTGGAATCCAACGCATTCGTCCATCAAGGCTGACCAAGATAAAGCGCTTCTCATCGTCAAAACCATGATATCTCCAAGCTACTAGCGACTCACTTTCGCCACGAAGCTTAATCGTGACATCCATTTGATTTGGCACCAGATAGGCTTTAATTGAAGAATGATGTAGTTCGAATGCCATAATTTCGCTTCTATCGCTGGTTTAGAGTATCGCCCTAGCTAATCGCCCTGAGTTAAGTCTTAAGTTAAATTGAAACGGTTCGAGACCTCGTTCGCTTGCTGCATTTCGTCAACAACCTCGCTCATTTCAGCATTTATCTCATTCATTTTCTCAATGCTATCAGCCATTTGAGGCAAGGCTTTCACGCGAAACGTATTCACTTGTTCAAGCGCGTCTTGAACGTTCTTGAACGACTCCTGGAGCACACGAGTGTCAATACTTGCCGAGGCCGATTGTTGCTGAATCTGAGCGCCCTGATCTTTGAGCTTTTCAGAGGTTCTGAGCAGTAGATCATTGGTCGTCTCGTTAATTGCTTGCACGCTGCTAAGCACCTTCTTTTGATGCTCTAGCGCTAAGGACAATGCGCTAGCGGTTTGAAAAGCGACCACAGTGACATTCAAAGAGCGATCAACTCCTCGCATAAGCTCTTTGTTATTTTGAATAATCGCTTCAGCGGTGACAATGCCATGCTGATTTACCGCTTGCTGTTGCTGCAGGTCGATAATTCGTTGGCGCAATGGAAATAGAACTTCTTTTAAGAGGAATTCCTTATGTTTTTCATCGCTGATATCAGTCTCAATGCGCGCACTTAACTGCTTATCGACTACCTGTCCGTAGACAACGTATTCTTGCAATTGTTGCGACAAGCTAAACATCTCTTTTTTGTCGCTTTGTAAAGTAATATTGTCTCGATCGAGGCGTTTTCGCCCTACTTTTAACGATTCGACAATATCGTTAATAATCGCTTGCACACTCTCAAAACGCACCATCCAATTGGCCAGCACTGTGCCTACGCCCGGTATTTTTGATAACAAACGACGAAAGCCACTCATCGTAAAATTGAACCGGTTTGGATCAATCTGGCTAATCTGATGTTGCAGATTAATCATGTCCTGAGCAATCGACCCTCCATCTTGAAGGTCGTTCATTAGCGCACTCATGGGTTCACGCAACAAATTGCTTTTGTGCACCAATCTACGCTGAACTAATCCACCAAGGTCTTGTACCTCTCGAGCAAATGATTGTTGTGCCTCAAGGTCGCTGACCGTCTTGGAGAACAAATCATCAATAAGAGCATCAGCTTGCTGCGCGTACTTTTTAGAACCTTGACTCGCGACATCGATCGCCGGCAACTGCTTTTCCGCTTGCTCCAAGGTAAATAAATTTAGGTCCTGTTGTTGATCTAATTTTGTGTCCATTCTTCCGACTCGTAAAGTTTAATTAGGGTTACTATCGATTGTCGAGCCGCGATACAGCTCAAGCCTCGTCGTCAATTCTTGTAAGGCGCTGATCGGATCTATACCGTGATCAGGCTCTGCACCACTTACATTTGCCAACATAATCAGAGTTTTATCTATTTGCAAGAGAGCGTGTTCATTCTTAGCGATCAACGCTTTAAACTTCATACGTTGCTCATCAACCATACTCATACGCGCGGCAATAACATCATCAAACTCACCAGTAATGCTGCGAATGTTATCAGTATCACTTTCTAGTAACTCAGCGCTACCGATTAAGTTCTTTTGCTGCTCGAACATACTGGTCGCTAGCTCGGCCGCGACCGAAGCTTGCTGTAAATTTTGCAGGCAATACTTCAGCACCTCGTGCATTGCATTCAAATAGCGTTTATAGGTCAACTCTTGCGGTATAAAGTTCGCTCTCAATAAGGAACCAAATCGATCGTACCGCTCAACCAATGTCGCTAACTGCTCAGAGGCCATAACTTCTTCGTTACGCAAAAAACGAGCATTAAGTTGATTGATTGAGAGCCCATCGGCAATAGCCTGAAAGGCATTTTCCAAAGCCTGTGGATACTTCTCAACCGCCAACGTGGCCTTATCGGTTTGATGATAAGCACCGAGTCTTAACATCAAAGCTTGTAAAACGGCCTCTTTCTGCTCGCGCCATTCGCGATATGGCATCAGAAACGATTCTAAGCCTGCTCGCTGTAAAAGCCTGAATTGATTTAACGGCAAAGAGCCAGATAGAGCGCCGTCGAAACCAATTAAGTCAATAGCAACAGCATGACCGTGATAAATTGCCATGATATCAATATTGATTCCCGCTACACGGTAGTTTTTAAAAGACTCAACGCCACGTTTACTAAGCCAGTCGCATATCTCAGCTTGAAAGGCATCATGAGCAATACTCTCACTGCTTTGGGATTGTGTCGAATACTGTTCTACGTACTTCAAATAGTCCGTAAGTTTCGAACCGGAGCGCAATTCATCAGGTTGACAGCTCACAAACAGTGTTTGAAAGTCGCGAGCGCGAGTTATCGCAACGTTGAAGACATCATCGCGATTTAAGTAGGTGTAACTTCCGCCTGAAGTGTTGCTGTCGACGCTGCACGAAATCAGCATATGATCGCGCTCCTCACCTTGAAACGAAAAAGGGTTACCAACTCGAATATTGTGGCGCCGCATGTCCTGTAGGCTGATTTTATCAAACACCTGTTTTTCTAAATAATCAGCTTGTTTACTAAAAAACGCCAACACGCCGATGGTATGTACGTCGGTCTCGGGTAAATGTCGCTGCTCGGAAATAATTTGATCGAGTTTCGCAATTATTGCTTCGGCCTCTTGCTTATTTACACCCTTATTTAAACGCTTGCCATTAACTTGTACAGTATCAATAGAGCGCTGACGATTATTCGGCCGCTCAGTCATGATCTTTAGTGAATTTTGATAAAACTCACTATTACTAAACTGGATGATTTGCGGATGACTGCGAAAATGTTCATCCAATAACATACTTTGCTCCGGCAACTCGCAAGCGGCTAATGTGTAATCAAGAACGCTGGTATTCCTGAAATCATAATCTATCGATGAGGTGTCGATCTTATGCTTTTTAGCGAGGCGCTGTTGCAACTCATACGACACAAACGATACATGCTTCAACTGCTTTTGATCACCGACAACGACCACACGCCGTGCGCGCTGTAAGGCCGGCAAACACACTGACATATTGCACTGAGTGGCCTCGTCAATGATCAGCAAGTCAAACATCTCACGCTGCATTGGCAATAGACGATTCAAATTACCTACTGACGAAAACCAAAGAGGCACAGCCTTCAACACGTGGTCAAAATTAACCTTACTATAGTACCGCTCTTGATAGTGCTCACTGCGAGCGGTCAAAGAGTCGGCAAATGCTTTTAGAGATTGCTTTGATCTTCCGTTTCGGCTGAGCTCTCTAGCGGTTTCTTCGTAGCGTAAACGAAACAGATTGATAACGGCTTCTCTTATTTCTCGCTCTAAGGTTTCTAAACTTAAGAATTTCTCAAACAATAGCTCATCGCTATTTTCAGGCTTAGACTTTGCAAAACTCCAAAACCCTTTCTTCCATTTTTGCTCATCAGCTTTATTCAAACTACTTACGTGCATTGAGTAATCTGACTCAAGTGCATCACGGCGATCAATTAGCTGCAAAACATCACGTGTTAGCTTTTTGAGCTGTGCTTTATTGTTAAGGTACGAGCGCGACAGCATCCGCTTAATTTGCTGTTTAGCTTCGCGAGAAACACCCTGCTCACTTGCCAAAACTGTCAAACCCGGCTCAATGCCCATACGATCAATCAATTTACGTCGCACCACATCGGCCGCATGTTGATTCTGCGACACAACAAGCACAGATTTTCCTTTGCTAAATTCCCTTAAAGCCATGCACGCAATAGTGAAACTTTTACCTGTGCCTGGTGGGCCAGATACTGCCGACAATGGGTAATCGGTGGCCGCATCTAAGACTGCGACTTGAGCCTCGCTTAATACTTCCGGCAATGGAATTTGAGGAGCAGAAAAGAACCGCCATTTAAATACTGAATGCCAAAATGACGAAGATCTTGGCTTTGGCGACAATCCGGTCATTTCGCCTAAAATTGCTCTAAGTGGAGCAGAGAACCTGCGTTTGTGTAATAGGTTTTCTAGTTCATATAAGCTGCCACGAGCGCTGGCGCGTTTAGGCTCTATCGATAAATAGGCATCATTACTAAAGCTCAGTTCGCCCTGTGTTAATTGTGCTAGTTGCTCACCAAAAGTATGAATGCGCTTTGCCAGCTCACTCGAGCCCTGTTTAGCAGCAAGCAGCACCAATATTTCATTTACAGCTTTCTTCAAGCTGGACTCGTCATCTCCATAGCTCTCAAAAATTTGCTCTAGCGCAGGGTTCATCAGCCCATTGCTGAGCTCCAGAGAAACCAAGCCATTACTCGTCAATTCACAAGGGAATATAAAGAGCGGGCAACTGATCTGCTTTTTTCGAGTTGATCCAGCAAAACTAGGTACCGCATGCCGGCCTTCAACAAAAAAAACGCTAGCTAGTAAGTTTTTTTCTCGCGTATAGAACTCAAGAACACGGCTGACATCGTCAAAATAATCACGGGCAACCGTAAGCTGAGGCTGAATAACTTCAACCTTATTTATCGCTTCGCTTTTACTAGTCGGAAAGCTCCAGATAGTCTGCGACCGACTTTCTGCCTCTAGGCAATCCCTGAAGAATGCTAATTTCCTTTTTAAACTGTCGTTCACATTTTTTTAGAATCAATCTTGAGCGATTAAGTGTTATGCGCTCAATAGTCTAGCAAATATGAAAGCAATAGGTTTTGACATTTCTCATTCGCATCGAAAGCTCCACTACATAGTACTAAACTGAACATCAGCTCTTTTTATACTCTATATACAATCTCTTTTTGAATTTTGTACATATTTCAATATATACTTGAGACATGCCGAACGATGAGCCCCAAAACCAAGACCTAGACCAATTAATCGAACAGTACAGCAACAGTATTGAAGGTAAATTATGGCGCGGTTCGCATGCCAATAGGCACTCTAGCAACACAATTAAAAGTATTTGCACAGGCTATAAATCTATTAATAAACAATTATATAGTAACGGTTGGCCGCTTAAAACAACAACTGAACTAGGCATCAATCAAGCAGGTATTGGTGAACTAAGGTTGCTGTTGCCGGCTCTAAAAAAATTACAAAACTCACAGCAACAACGAGAGATCATATTTATCTCTCCCCCGCACACTCCGTTTGCGCCAGCCTTACATCGCTACGGCATTGATGTGAACTGCATCACGATTGTTAATACTAAAAACTCACAAGAGCGTCTCTGGGCAACAGAACAAAGCTTAGTGGCAAATTGCTGCGCGGCGGTTATTAGCTGGTTTGGCGAGCACAAGATAAATCACCATGAATTGCGCCGCTTGCAATTAGCATCGGAGAAGACCAGCACTTGGAATGTACTATTTCGCCATAACAGCTGCCTTGAACAATCGTCAGCGGCGGGCTTGCGCATACACCTCAATAGTACGGCCTATAGTAAGTTACAACTCGACATTATTAAGCAACCTAATGGTTGGGGCGGCCAACGCTGTATTGTGTCATTAGCCCCACATTATGAAAATTGGCAACGTATTCCTAGCTCGCTATTACCCGTGCATCAACTAAGCAAACCCATCGAGCCTCTTAAAAAAGAAGCAGCTAAAGAGCGCTTAAACGTACATGAACATAGGGGAATAACGTTAAAGCCACACATGCGCACACCGGAATGTACAAAGCTAGATGGTGCCAAAGCCGAAAATCAACAAAACTTAAGCCGACAAGCAAACCAAGAAGCGAAAAAAGTAGCCCACCCTAAAATCTGGCACGGAAAAGTTATTCTAATCAGCGCGGTTTCTGAGATTCGCAGCGTTCATTAAGCTGAGTTCCTGTAGTATGAAGTCGAACCTTAAAAACGTCAGCGCTTTCTTATGTTTACGCTTCAATTATTTGAGTTTAAATAGTCTTGGGTTCTCATATGCCTCAACGAACTCAGAACCATCTAATGAGACTCAAGCGGCGATTGCAGTTACTTATCAACAACGAGTTCATTGTATTAACAAAGCCGCGCTTCAATCGGGTGTTGAGATAGGTATGAGCATCAGCCATGCCCTTTTAATAAACCCCTCATTAGAATTGCACCACCGAGACGAACTGCTCGAGCGCCAGAAAGTACAAGAGCTTAGCTATTGGGCTTATCGATTCACATCTCGTATTAGTCAACATAATGACCATAGCTTAATACTTGAAGTTGGCAAAAGCAGTAAGTTGTTCAACGGTTTGGAGCACATTTTAAACTTAATCAAAAAAGATCTAACACAGTTCAAAATAGATGTTCTTTTTGGTTTAGGCGAAACCCCTAAAGCATCAGTGTTACTTAGCATAGAGAACCATCAAAAACTTGAAACCTCGAAAGCTCGGCTCAATAAACTGAATCTCAATTATTTAGAAATACCACCCAAAAAAATCGCCCAACTGCAACATTGTGGCTTGCAAACCTTAGGCGAGATCAAAAGCATAGAATACGCAGACTTAGGCGCTAGGTTTGGCCAAGATCTACTCGCCTATTTAAGAATGATTGAAGGTGATTTAGCCGACCCTCAAGAAGCAATAACACCACCAGAATTTTTTCATGCCTGTGCTGATTTTGCCGAACCGATTCACAACGTTACTTGGATTCAGCAACAGATTGATCGCCTACTCAATGACCTTGCACACTTTATCAAAAGTCGCCAGCTGCTTTGTCGAAGCTTTGTTTGGCAGTTTTACCATGAAAATAATCGCCTAATTAAAACGATTGAAATAGGCGTTAGCAGCCAGAAAAACTTGAGTACAACTCTTAAGCAACTCAGTGATATAAAACTGCAAAGCATGAAGCTCGATTGGGAGTTTTCACGCATAGAGCTAAGCTGTCGTGACTTATTGCCCATTTTATTATTCGACAATGACTTATTCGACCCCAAGCCAAGCCAAGAACAGTTTCAACAGCTCAAAGATAAGCTGATCAGTCGACTCGGCAACAAGGCTTTATATGGCATTGAAAATTTACAAGAGCACTTACCTGAAATGGCGAATAGACAGTTTGATAAACACAAACCCAGCGGGTTAGAAAAATCAGTCGCCGAAAAAGCTGCGAAGTATTATGTTGCTACACAAGCAGATCAAGACCTACCCGAATTAGACGATGAACCACTATGGCTATTAGATCAGCCATTAAAGTTAGCCAAACAAGCCATAAGGCCAATGCTTAAAGGCCCTTTAACATTGATTCACGGGCCCAACAGAGTAAG
>CAKZRZ010000051.1 GCA_937918955.1 uncultured Arenicella sp. | reverse complement strand
GACCTAGATGGTGATGATGCTACCGCAAATACATGCCGAGTTGAGACCACCGACGCAGATGGTGACTACCTGTTTGGTGATGAGTTTGAGGCTGATGGCACAACCGTTAACACGGCCGATGAGGCACTTACTCCCAGCAACGGAACTGAAGTTTTCACTGTTACGGTTCTTAATCCTCCTGCTGGTCAGATAAACAGTCAAGACCCTGATAATGGTTTACCGAATTTCAGCCAGCTCGCTCTTAGTAGCGCAGGTGGTAACCTTGATCAAGATTTTGGCTACTTTAGCCCAGCGACCATTTCCGGTCATTTGTATATCGACACAAATGGTGACGGTATACAACAAGCTGGAGAACCGGATTTAGCTGGTATTGATGTTGTAATCACAGATGCCAATGGCAACCAACAAACTGTAACAACTGATCTAGACGGTGACTACAGCGCTACCGTTCCAGCCGGCAATACGACGGTTAATGTTGATGAGACCGATGCTCAGTTCCCGCTAAATCATGAGCAAACTGAAGGTGATGATCCGACAGTGGTGACCGCTGTAGCTGGCGCCTCTACCGACGCGGGCAATGATGGTTATGCACCACGAGGCTTTATCGGCGATACGGTGTTCTTCGATAACTCAGTTGCTGGCACATTGGGTACTTTTGATCCGGTGTTTGATGCTGGTATTCCTTCGGTGGCGGTAACACTGACGCCTCCAGCGGGCGTTAATCTCGGTGCGGGTAACGGTGTTGCCCTTACAGCAATTACAGATGCTAATGGAAACTATGGTTTCGGTGGCTTGCCAGCGGGTACTTATACGGTTCAAGTGACGCCGCCTAGCAGTGTTACACAAACTGTAGACCCTAATGAAGCTGGCGTATGTGTAACTTGCGATAGCGTGTCGGTAATAACGATTGCAGCGGGTGAAACAAATAGTGCGCAAGACTTTGGTTATCAAGATAATGCGGTGCCTGGGATTTGCCCAATCTCTATCATTACTTTCGATGAATATCCGCTTGCCACGGCGACGGATACAACGATATTTAATTTACAATACGCCACTGGTGCAACTGCTAACACAAATTCTCCGTTGGCTGATAATGAAGGTTTTACCATAACAGCGATTGGCGGTAGTGATTTAGCAGTTGTCTATAACACGAATGCTGGTACAGATGGGTTAGATCCAGATCTTGAGTTTTCTAACACTGGAAACGCGCTAATTGTGCATGAGGCTAACTCTGTAAGCGGCGGTGTTAGCACTCCTAACTTCAACCCAGACGGCAGCCCAATCCCGGATGATGTTGTTGGAGGTTTGCTCAGGTTTGACTTCGAGCGTCCACTTACTGAATTCAGTGCAACTCTAGTGGATTTTGAAGGTGCAGGTGCAAGCCTAACGTTTATAGATACAACGGTAGTGCCTAATGTCTCTGTAACTATCACGCACAATAACTTGGTTAGTGCTGGCGGCACACCTGAATTTCTTCAAAATACTGCAAATTGCCCTGGCTTAGGTGATACTAATGTTTGCATCATGGACAACTCAATTACTGCCGCTGAATTGTCTGCCTTTGCAGGTGTTTCTTTAGCGCGCTTTGATCGAGTCGAATATCTGTTCGAGGCGAGTGGTGCTATTGATAACCTAAACTTTGCGTACAATTGCGACGCTGGAACAATTGGCGATCAAATTTTCATTGATACAAACGCTAACGGAATTTTTGACGCCGGTGACACGGGTTTGCCAGGTATCGATGTACAAATTTGTGGCGATTTATTTGGTAATGATGCAACTCCTCAGGCTCAATCTTGTCGTGTTGAAACTACCGATTCTCGCGGTCGTTACCTCTTTGGTGACGGCTTCCTTGCTGATGGTGTAACGCCAGATCCAAGCGATGTTGGCCTGCCTCCTACAGATGGCACGGAAGACTACACGATTACAGTACTTAACCCTCCTGTGGGCAGCATTAACACGGCTGACCCTGATGGTTTAACTCCGAATGTCGCACAGCTAACTTTGCCAGGCGCGTTTAGTAACCTAGATCAAGACTTTGGTTATGTGATTCGCAGTTCACTTTCTGGCACTGTTTGGCTGGATGAAGATCTAGATGGCATCCTTGATATTGAAGAAACCGGTTTAACCGGTGTGCAAGTAGAGCTCATTTTGAATGGAGTTGTGATTGCAACTACTGTAGCTGATGCGAACGGTGACTACTCTTTTAGCGATGTTTTGCCTGGCGATTACACTGTCAATGTTGTTGATTCAACATTGCCTGCTGGGTTACAAAATACAGCAGGCGCGAGCGGCATAGATCCGCGACCAGTGTCGATTGAACCAGGTGAAATGGTTGAAGATTTAAACTTCGGATATATCCCTGCCAATGACCCAATTACAGGTGAAGGCACTGGCGCGATCGGTGACCGTGTTTGGTCTGATGCAAATTCAAATGGTATCCAAGATCCAGGTGAAGCTGGTATCGCAGGCGTTGTTCTAAGCCTGTTAGATAGTGACGGCAACCCCGTTAGTGGTGTTGCACCGGTTACCACCAATGAAAATGGTGATTACCTATTTACCAATATTCCATTTGGTGACGATTATATTGTGTCGATTGACCCAAGTGATGCTGCTTTAAGTGGCTTCGCGCCTACCGCTGGACCTCAAAGTGAAGGTGGTTTTATTGGTAACCCAGTGAGTCTGACGGCTACCGAGTCAGTTGTCACAGATATTGATTTCGGCTTTAACGCTGCGAACACAAATACCATTATCGACACATTTTGGGTTGATAGTGATCGAGACGGGGTTCGTGATCCTGACGAACAGCCAATTACTGGCGTGTCGGTAACATTGTTCAATGATGCTAACAATGATGGCATTGCTGACGACGCTGACAATGACGGTCAACCTGACGTTGTCGCCTCGACTATTTCAGATGCAAATGGCCAAGTGTTTTTTACAGGTCTGCCAGATGGCAACTATGTAATTGGCGTTACTGATGTAGACAATCAACTAACGAACTTTGTCGGTACCACCGGCGAAGCAGCTGCGGCCTTGTCTGATACAGTTTCGCTTACTGGAGGCCAAACAGATGTTCAAGAAAGCTTTGGTTATAACCAGCCTGGCCTAATCGCCGGTACTGTTTACTCTGATACAGATAGCAATGCTGATCAAAATGATGGTGAAGCCGGTGTTAGCGGCACCACCGTTACGCTATTGCTTGATTCGGATGGTAACGGTAGCTATGAAACAACTGTTGAAACAGTTGTGACGGGTGCCGATGGTTCTTACGAGTTCAATGTGAATAACGGCGGTGAATACCGCGTTGTGGTTACTCCTCCGGGCGGCACACTAACCGAAGACCCTGAAGGCGCCACCGATAACCAAGCGGACATCAGTCTTGCTAATGGTCAAAGCTCAGTAGGTAACGATTTTGGCTATGACGGCATTGCTGGTCTATTCAACTTGTCGGGTACTGTATTTATCGACCCTGATAAAGATGGTGTCGAAGATGCTGGCGAGCTAGGTATTGAAGGCGTCACTCTTGATTTAATTGATCGCAACCTTCTTAGTGCGTATGACATTCTCAACGGTTCAGTCGACATCAATGACGACGGCCGCATCACAGCGGCTGATGATGGTATTGTTGCGGGAGTGACGATTATTGATGGAGCGTTTGATATCGATGGAAATGGCACAATCGACAACGCAGATACAGGTGTTGTTGCAGGCTTAAACATCGTTGCCGGTTGTGTAAGCTTGGCTCAAGCTGGAACGGCCGAGTTTTCAAGTAATATCGATCCGGCCGGCATTACCCGAATTGGCTCATTTGCGATAGACGGAAATACCAGTGGTGCATTGCCCGATATCGCTCATTCGGGTCAAAGCTCAACAACTGAATTTCTGGATATCGATTTGGGTTCTTCTCAAGGTATTGCTGAAATTGGAATTATTAACCGTGACCAACTGTCTTTACAAGGTCGTCTGACGAATGTGTTTATCTTGGTTTCTGATACTCCATTCCCGAATGACACTGACTCAACAAACGATGTTGCAGCCGCGCGCGCGAATGCGAACTTTGAGTTCCAGATCACGGAAGCGTCGCTTCTTTTGGATCCTAACCCGATTGTTTCGGCGAACGTGAGCGGTCGCTATATCCGTTTGCAAAAATCGGGCAACAACGCTAATGGCAGTGATGCGAATCCGAACATCATTAATGTTGCTGAAGTAAAAGTAACGCCACAACGCATCCCAGCTAGCTCGGATGGTGTTGTAGCCTCGATTACCACCGACGCGGCAGGTAACTATAGTTTTACTGGCTTAGCCGATGGCGATTACAGCGTTGCGGTTACCGACCAAGCAGTGCGACTAGCCGGCTTCGATATCACCAGTGGTCTTGATATACTTGATCGCACGATTGATGGCGCTGATGAAGTAGATGTTGATTTTGGCTATATCCGCGAAGAAGCAACAGCGTCAATTAGCGGCGAAGTATTTCACGATGAGAACAACAATGGTGCCGCACAAGACGCTGAATTTAACTTTAGCAACGTGCGCGTTTATTTGTGCACTAGTCCGATAGTGGCGCCTGACGCGCTCCCTTGTGATCCGACAGATTCGGCGTTTGTAGCACAAGCTATTTCAGATGCAAATGGCGACTACATATTTAAGGATCTAGCACCTGGCCAATATATTGTTGGTAGCGAGCCTAGCGATTTGCCGACTGGTTTCGATCTAACAGTTGATCCCGCTGTGGTTAGTTTGTCTGAGGGCGAAACGGTTACTGATGTAGACGTAGGCTATCTTCCAAGTCTAATTCCAGGTGATCCAGACGGTAATAGAGCTGGTGTGCTTTCTGGTTTCGTTTGGGTTGATGTTGATGCGAACGGCGTCTTCGACGCAAATGAAGCCCCGATATCTGGCGTTACTATTAATGTGTTCCGAGCAAATGGTTCAGCCAGCTCTGGTCCAGTGCTGACTACAACGACTGGCCCAGACGGCAGTTGGCTCATTTCCGACATCGTAGCTAATCTTGCTGACGACTTGTTCGTTACCTATCAAGCCAATGATGGTACCGTTGGCGGTTTACCGGTTGACGGTATTGATTCAGCTGCGGGTGCAAATCTCAATGAGATACAGCCTACTAACTTGCCGTTGGGAGATAACCTCTATAACCCAGTATTGTTGTTGTCTGACGAAGACAATAATATCGGCAATCTGGATTTTGGGTTTGATCCGGGCACTACTAACCTAGGAAGCATTCGTGGTTCTATCTATACAGATGCGAACCAAAATGGAACATTAGATGGTGTAAGCCCAACCGTTGATACTGAGCTTCGAGATGTTAGTGTTAATTTGCTTGATGCTGATGGCAATGTCATTGCAACAACGAGTACTGATGCAAATGGCGAATACATGTTTATTGGTCTAGATGTTGGCGATGCCACCACCGGTGTTAACTACCAAGTTGTGATTACCGACAATATCAATGTAACGCGTGATCTTAACCCTCTTGAGACATTGCCGTTGTTGATCAACTTACGTGATGTGGCCGGTACAAGTAGCGACCCTCTTGCAGGCGTACGTGACGTCGTGGCGCAAAATGCGGGCTTTATTTCTGACACCGACTTCTTCTCAATCGGTAACTTGTTCTTCTTCGATGACAATCGTAATGGTATTGCTGAGGATGATGAGGCAGGAATCGAAGGCGTTACGGTGCAGTGTTGGTTAGATGTGGACCAAAGTGAAACGCCAAACGATGCGAGTGCATCGTCAAGCTCAGTGGTTCCTGAGCCAGGTATCGATAACTTGATTCGCACGGTCACGACTGACGAAAACGGCGAGTATGTATGTACAAGTTTACCTAGCGGTAACTACATCGTTGTTGTGGCAGACGCTAATGGCTTTGATGAAGCGGCTGATGGAACACTCGTAACAGGTGCTTCTGATGATAACGCCGCCAAGAACTGGAGTTATGCGCTTACCTTAGGTATTGATGATCCAGCGACTGCGGGCATTGATGAGTCAACTCAACCTAATTTCTCGGCTGATTTTGGTGTATCTGGGAATAACAGCATCAGCGGCACGATCTTTGTCGAAGCTGAGAGCTTGGTAGAGCCTGCTGATGGCAATACAACTATTCAAGCTGGTGATTTAGATGGTGTGGCTGGGGGTCCAAGCCCAGACAGTACGGTTGCTGGAGCTCCTCCTGCTGACGTCACCGCGACCCAAAATGTTCCGGTTGATTTATTACTAGAGCAAGCTGATGGAAGCTTCCAAGTCATTCAAACAGTGGTTACGGGTGCTGATGGAAGCTACACATTCCCTGGCTTACCAGATGGTCGTTATCAAGTGCGCGTGCGCCCAAGTGGTACGGGTATCGACGCTTATGGCCAAACCGGTGATCCAGATTTAGTCGCTGTTGCAAACAACCCAACTGATTTGGTTTGTGATTCATCGACTGCTGCATTGTGTGATAACACAGCTGGCACACCAATCGATTTAGATTCTGGTAGCACCAACGCCAATGCGGTAGATGCCGCTGGAATCGACTTTGGTTACCAGCGTGGTTTTGCCACCACTCCTGTGACGATGAACTTCTTCAGTGCAACACGCACAGGTTCAAATGTAAGTTTTGTATGGGAGACATCGAATGAGGTTGGCCATGCAGGCTTCCAAGTTTATGCACGTGGCGACGAAGGCTGGGAGCTTCTAAATGACGAGCTAATAGTTGGTAACATCGACGTAAGCTCTGATATTGAAACTAAACTCTACAACTTTGAGGCTACGACTGACGCGAAGTGGTTTGCGCTGGTCGATGTGTCGGATACTGAAGAAGTGATCGCTCGAGGCCCGTTTGAAGTAGGGCAGGAATACGGCGTGACCTTAGGTGAGAGCGAGAGCTTTGACTGGAGTTCGCTGGAATTGGGTTCTGAGCAAACTTTGGATCAAATTCGAAGCTCGGTGAACAGTAAACTTGATACGCGTTTAATCGAAAGAGACGAGCGTGACCCCGAGTTTGAGGAATTCCTCAACGAGCTCGATCAAGAGGACGGAGAATAGTTATGAAAAGACTTAATTTACGACTAGCAACAAAACTTGCACTCTCCATAGCGCTAACTTTGGTTGCGTCTACTGCATCGGCGATAGAGATTCTCAATCTTGAAACCGATAAGCAGGGCATGCATCGTATTAGCTATGAGCAGTTACTAGAACAAGGTGCCGATTTACGTGGAGTCGAAACTCGACGTATGGGTTTGAGCCTAGACGGCGAGCCAGTCGCGATACTTGCAAATGGTCAAGACCGCTCATTTGGCTCTCGTGCGCAGTTTGGTCCGGGTGGTTTTATCGAGTTTTATGCTCCTGGTAGCGAAAGTCAGTACACTAATGTGCAAACATTTACCTTGCACTCGCTCAGCAACCAGCAAATTCGCGATGGAGAACGTGTACTTATTCGATCACAACGTAATGCTGTGGACCTATCACAAGACGCAGCGCGTGAATATCAGTTCACCAAAATTGAACATCAAAACAATACTTATTCTTTCAGCACGCCAATCGCTAATGACCCGTGGAGCTTCGGCTTTACCATTAGCGTGCGCGCTACCCCAACGTACACCTTCGATTTAGAAGGGGTTGTTGGAGGCACCGCAAATGCTAAGTTAGAAGCTGAAATGGTTGGTTTTGTCGATCTCCCGATCGAGGGCAATGATCATCACTATGAAGTGCTGGTTAATGGCACTCTTCTAGGTGACCAGCAATTTGATGGCAGCTCTGTTGATACATTTAGCTCAGAAGAGGCCAGTGTTTCTGAGGGAACCAACACCTTTAAGTTTAATTATCGACCGCTTGCAGAAGTGCCGTTCGATCGAATCTCTTTGAATGAAATTAGGGTTACCTATCCCCGAACTACCGTAATGACAGACGGTTATATTCAAGGCTTTTTCGACGCGTCACAAGTTCAGGTTAGTAATGTCTCGAGTGCACGAGTGTATCATCGAGATCAGAACGGTGATCTACGACGTATCACCGGCTCTCTTCGAAGTGGTGAAGGCATTATCTTCGGTACCGCAGGCCAGGCCGGCGAATATATTGTAGTTAGTGATGAGCCAGAACAAATCGGGTTTAAACCGGTCACTGTTAGAGCTTTGCCTGACACTCAAGATATTGCTTCTGGCTCAGCCGAATATCTGATTATTTCTCACCCGAGCTTGATCGGCGATGAGCTTGATGAATTGGTTGCCATGCGCTCGGCTGATTACAGCGTAAAGCTGGTTGATGTCAACCAAGTGTACGCGCAGTTCGGCAACCATAACTTTGGTTATCAAGGAATTGAGGCTTACATTGAGCATGCTGTCGAAAATATGGGTACCAAGTATGTAGTGCTGGTTGGCAATGATACTTACGACTATACAAATAATAGATTTGAGTCAGTTAGCTTGATGCCTACTAAGTATGTTGAAACACGCTTGGGCGGTTTACGTATTACGCAAACAGCGTCAGATGCCTCATACGGTGATATTGACGACGACGGCATTCCAGATATTGCTATTGGCCGAATAGGTGCGCGTACAAAAGCTGAAATTGCATTCGTTATTAACAAGATCAAAGCCTATCAAGCTCGCCAGGGCTATGCTGGAAGAATCTTGATGGCAACAGACAAAGACGACTTAGGTACTGGGGTTAATTTTACGGCGGATGCTCAGGATTTAATCGATGCAATGCCAGCTGATTGGAAAGGTGCTTTACGCGAAGATTTTCGTGCATTTCCAGAAGTTGATGGACATCAAGAAGCGCACGATAAAGTAATACAAGTGATTAATGCAGGTGTATCGGTTGTTGAATATATCGGCCATTCGTCGCAGTTTTCATGGGCGTTTACAAGCCCGCCAATGCTAACCTTTAGGGAGATCCCAGAGTTGACTAACGTAGGTAAGCCTGCCGTGATAACACAATGGGGCTGTTGGAATACTTACTATGTTGATCCGAATGGCGACACCATGGGAGACCGCTTTATGCTTGGTGGCGAACATGGTGGCGTAGCGGTTTTAGGCGCATCGTCACTGACCACTTCAGAGGGCGAGCGTGGTTTAGGCATTGAGCTTAATAAGCGTCTGTTCAATGATGGTGTCACGATTGGCGAAGCCTTAATTGCCGCTAAGAAAGCCTTGGCTGAGAGAGCTGATCACGCTGACATTCAGCTAGGCTGGCAAATTTTAGGTGACCCCGCACTGGTGATTAATCCATAGAGCTGTTAGCTCATTGACGACAACAGCGGATTAATTATCAGTCCCGTTGGTGTGGACGTAGAGACATAAAAAAACCAGCCAAAGCTGGTTTTTTTATGTCGATTGAGTATTCCGATATTACAAAGCTGGTTCAGTAGCAATTCCAAATTCAGCTGCTGATGGTATTTCTAAAAAGAGTAACAAAGGTTTGTATATTGCGAACCCGGCTCATCTCAAAGTCTTCTGCACTCAGTGGCTCCGCGAGAGCTCCGTCAGCAAGCGAGATAGCTCGTTGAACGTACTCAGCGGTTGAGCTACAAAGCCAATCGCCTCGTTCAACTTGTTCTAGCAGTGCGGCGGTTTGTTGAGCAGGGAACAACGGCCCTTTCAGAGCGACTAAAATTCCCCCGGCCTCTAAAGCATGGCTTGCGCTGACGATTTCATTGCTGACAAAGTTATCCAATACGATTGAACCTTCGCCAGGGCCTTTTGATGTATCAAATACTAAACGATCATTAGTGACCCCCAAGGCTTTAAAACGTTCTTTTAGTACCTTGATTACATGTTGATCGCCGGCATCGAGAAGCAGGCTATGGCCTTCGAGTTGATGCATTATGTAAGCCCATGATTTGATAACTTCATAGGGCAAGCCTGATTTAGAACCGATACCAACTACGATGTTTTTAGGCGCAGGAGTTGGAGGTGATTCATTTGGCGCGACATAGAACCTCTGCGTGCCGAGCATGTCATCAATGATGGATACCAGTGGCGTTGCATAAGCCCCTTCATGCGCAAGCCATCCAAATTGCCTTCCACACAGGTGTAAGCCAAGTGAGCGTTGACGAGCACCTATTCGCATTCCACAAACGTCGACCATCACATCAATGCCACCTGCGCGAACCTTGCGAGCGAAGTCAGCGTCGCTCATTGCTGTAGCGACAGTGACATCAATGGGTTCTTCAAATAGCCCGGATGCCGCATTTTCGTTATGCCAATAGACGCTCACTGAGTCTTCGCCGCGACTGAGCTGGTTAATTACGGGTATCACAATGCTTTGCAGCCAGTCTCCAGGAACTGCACCGATGGTAAAGCCGATTTTGAGCTTTAATGCATCGCTTGGCTGATCAACATTATAGCGCCTGTCTTTAGGTATAAAACGCTCAAGCCACAGAGCTAACTCTTGATCGAGGTCACTTTGAGTAAAGTTGTTATTGTTCGCCGAATGATGAATGAAATTGCTGTGTGTCGGCGCGTGTTTGCTGCGAAGCAGACGCACGTAGTCAAACGCGCTGACCGCTTGCTCATGGTGGCCGACGACCTTTAAGCAATCCGCAAGCTGAAATGCAGCGCGGTCATGTTCAGGCTGATGATCGAGCGTTCGCCGAAACATTTTTATCGCATACTCAAAGTTACCAACCATACGCTGCGCTAATGCTAAGTTATATAGCCACTGTCCTCGTTCCCCAAATTGATCTATTAATGACTTCAGTAGGCCTGCCGCTGCCGCTGGTTGCTTGGCTTCGAGCTGCAAGCATGCTTGGTTGTTCAGAATAAAAACTGATTTCGGATTTAACTGTGCAGCTAGCCCTCCCATGCGACGTGCTTGTTCAAATTTTTTTGACTTAAATAAGCTGCTGAACTGAATGGCGTGAGCGCTTGCATGTGTATCGTCACGTTCAATGATTTCAGTGGTGATTTCTACGGCTTCATCATACTGGCTTGATCGCAGCGCGCGAATGGCTTTAGAGGTAAGGTCTTTTATAGATATGCCGCTGTATTCGCTCATGTAGATTCTCCTGTTATCGATTCTTCGGTCGGAGTCTCCAGATTTTTTTCGGTTTTCTGTTGATCGCACCAATCGCGCCATTGAGAGCGTACGGTATTGCCAAACTCAAAGGCGAACTGTCGATTATTCATTAAAGATGATTCGCGCATGCGCTTACGCAAACCAAATCGTAGGTCTGCTAATGTTTCTTTGATTTGAGCGAGTTCTTTTGCCCGTTCAGCGAATTCAATAACGGTTTTTGTGGCCAAGCCACTCAAATTTAGTCGGTGCAATATGCTTGCCGTTACACGACTTGCGTGAGTCTGGCCCATAAGCGAAATTACCGGCACGCCCATCCAAAGCGCTTCTAATGTAGTCGTAGTGCCGTTGTATGGGGTTGTATCGAGGGCAATATCGATTTGGTTATATTCGTTTAAATGTTGTTCGAATTTAGCGTTCGAGGTCTCGAGAATAATTCTGTCTTTAGATATTCCACGGTCTATAAATTGCTGAATAAAATATTTGGCAGAATTTTGATTACTTAGTTGTTGGCGCTTTATGTAAAGCGTTGAATTAGGTACTGCAAGCAGTGCAGCAGTCCAGCAATCAAATGTTAGGCTCGACACCTTAGCCAAATTATTAAACGAGCCAAAGCGTATGTGATCACTGTCCTCGTTGGGCTTGATGTCTGGCGCCGCCTCTAGTGGCTTATAACAAAGAAGGCCGTTTGGCAAACGCAGTAATTTCTCACTGAAAAACTCATCATTTAAGCCAACTGGGTCGGTGATGCGATCTGTTATTCGATAGGCAATGCTCTTCAGTCCGGTGGTGGACGGATACCCTAGCCAGCTAAGCTGAATCGGAGCGACGTGCTTGGCGAACACGCCTAAGCGGTTACCAACACTATGGCCATTCAAGTCCACCAGAATATCCACTTGGTCGGTCAAGATTTGTTTTGCCAGTTGCGCATCGTCTATGCTCGAGCTGTCTCGCCAGCGGTCACAAAGTTGCTTGATTGACTCGGTGACATGGTCGGCCTTTTTCGTATCGCTGTAAGCGAGTATGTGGAAGTCTTCGCGATTCAAGCCTTCAAGCAATGGCACGATAAAGAAGCTCAACGCATGTGCGCAAAAGTCAGCGGAGACAAAAGCGATCTTTAGTTGCCTGTTTGGGTCTGCAGCCTTCCATGTGTTGTTATCTTGTTTATTTGGGAACGCTCGTTTAGACCATAGTTGAGTAAGTTGATAGTTGCTTTGTTGGCTTGTTTCGTCTAAATAATTGCTCCAATACACAAGGCGCTGAATGTGACTTGGGTTGGCCGGTTCGAGTGTTGCTGCACGTGCATAGCAATTGTAGCCTGCTTCAGTTCGGCCAGTACGGCAATATATTCGGCCAAGCTGTGCATGCGATTTGGCATTTTTGGGTTCCAGCTTCAGCGCTCGTATTAAGGCAGATTCGGCGAGATCTAGTTGATGATCGTGACTTAACGCGAATGCGTATTCGCGATGTAGAGCCGCTACATCTGGGCTTTGTTTACATAACGATGCCATGATTTCGCAGGCATCATTTGCTTTGTTATTTTCTGAATAGACGAGAGCTATGTAGCGCAATTGATTATTGCGTTCTGATCTAGTCATTGGATCATTTTCAGACCGGTTGTCAATGCTGGTTTTGAGCTCCTCAGCAAACTCTAAAGCCTGGCTGTGCCCCATAGATCTTAGGCATCTTAGTTTGGTTGTGTTTCGCCACGACGAGTTTTCGAGTTGTTCTAACCCATCTAAGGCTTTTTGGTATTGGCCACTACTATATAAGTTCTGTATTTGACTTCGTTCCACGTGTACTCTGTATTTTTATTGTTTTGATCAAAGTTTTAACGCGCCTGCAAACTACTTTATTGGTGCATGTAGCTAGACCAGAGTGCATCAAAATGACATTCAAATCACGCAAGCTTCGGCAAAGCACCTATTCGTTAGGGCGACCTAAGGTATTTCTAGTGTGCTTCACCATGCCCCCAAAATTAAACCCTGACTTAGTGTACACGATTAACATCACCTGACAAATTACTCATATCATTAGGTTAATGGGTTTAACTTGGGTTTGCCAATATAGCCTTTTCGAGATTTTAAGTGCCTTGTAAAATTGAAAATGAGCAAGAAAATCTCTTTTTTTGCGGCCGATGAGAACGTAAACTCAATACCTGAGCTTAGCGACATCTAGGCACCGTATTTTTAGTTTCATTGCCCGTTTGTGAGGCCAGTTTGTTCCAACAATTAAATCCTCAACAACGTGCGGCTGTTCAAGATTGTGAGCGGCCAATGCTGGTGCTTGCGGGAGCCGGAAGTGGCAAGACACGTGTAATTACCTACAAAATTGCTTGGTTGTTAACCAAGAAATTCAT
>CAKZRZ010000050.1 GCA_937918955.1 uncultured Arenicella sp. | reverse complement strand
ATTGCAGCTAGTAAAGTTGGTATTCGATTGAAAATTTATATTCCAATTTGAGCTGGTAGTTATGTTCAATGAACCAGCGGTGCCATCACCAAATATATCCACTCCTCCACCTGCTGGCCCTTGAGGCCCTGGTGCTCCATCAGCTCCTGGTGCACCTGCTGGCCCGGGTACTCCCTGGGGTCCTGGGGCTCCATCCGCCCCCGGTGCGCCCGCTAGCCCGGGTGTGCCTTGAAGCCCTTGTGCTCCATCAGCTCCTGCTATACCTTGAGGCCCTTGCTCACCGTCAACCCCTGCAATACCATTTGCTCCAGAGGCGGCAACTAGGTCCCAAAATTCAGCGTCAGGGGGCATGTTGGCAAGCGAGGCGGTATTACCTTTGATTGCGATATAGCTACTCCCACCTTCTTCTATAATGTCTGAGACTTGATAGCTGGTTCCCACAGTCCAAGAGCCTCGCCAAGTTGAATCGTCTCCAAACAATGGAATAACTACAACTCTATTCTGGTACTGAGTTTGAGCGTTTGCACCGCTGATTACTATGAGTGAAATCGCGATACTTAATTTTTTAATAATCGACATTTTACCGGTATGTTATTTTCCATGAAAGTTACACTAATGCTCGGTTAAATAACCTAGCGCCATTAATACCTCATCTAGTGTATCTGGAGCCTCCTGAGAATGAATTAGTCTTTTTGATCTAGATCATTGATAAATTGTTTTGTGTAGACTTTTGAGCCCTACTAGATAGCAATCCATCGGTGGAATTTTGAAAGACTTAAAACTTGGTAGCGGACTTAGGTTCAGCGGAACAGAAAAAAGTAAGCGAAGCTTTATAAAAAACAGTGTGGTTGGAGGTGTCGCGACGGCGATTTGGCATAAGCCGATTGTCAATGCAGTTGTTTTGCCAGCTCACGCTCAAACTTCGGGTACTGTTCAGGAGATCAGTGTCGTCTTTAGATATAAATAATCCTTTTGCGCGTTTCGTGTTGATTGTTGATCAGAGTGACAATGTACTTGCTAATTGCGGTGCTAGTGGTGGTACAGCTACGGCCAGTAACTTAAGCGCTGGAGTCTACCGTGTATTTGCCGATAGCAATGGCTCACAAACTCAAGTTATAGATATAGCTGCTGGGGGTAACTCAATTCGAGTTGAAGTGCCAACCGATACTGGCACATGCAATTTTCTCGTTGCCACAATAGAGCTACCGTCGGGGCAAATTACTCCGCAGAATGGCCAGGCTGTCGCTGGCCCATGGTCTTGTTCGAGTAATCTGAATGTCGGCTGTAGTTGAGTGCCAGGGTTGAGAAAAGGAAGCATTGAGCTTTCGATGCTGGGTGCATCGGCGAGTCGATTGCTTTTAAGTTTTGTTAAAGTTCGATTAAGAGCAGGTGCAATAAGGCTCTGATTCTGAAAATTAGATTTAGCGCCAAACCCGCGCGCATCATAGGTTTAATCTGGATATGTTCGGTAGCCTAAGTCATAGGGTTTAGCCCAGTGGTAATAGGCGGTTAGTTTGTTTTTGTTCTCGCGTGTTTTTTGCTACCATCTCCGAGTAGATAACCAAACGCTCTCAAACAAGACATATTACAAACTTTGGAAGAGCCTTAAAAAATTAAATAATCACGATGAACAACAACTCTATCAGTAAAGTCGGCCTGCTTCTAACTCTAAGCGTATTGCTTAGCGCATGTGGTGGCGGCAAAAAAGAAGTAGCGGCTGAGCCCACTAACGACATTACGCGACCACCTCTTGTAGAGAAGGTATCGGCGCCTCAAGAAGAGGCCGTTGCCGAGGGTGAAACAATTTCATTTGATGAGTGGCGAAAGCGCCGTGAAGCTGAGAAAAAGCAAGATCAATAAGCATTTTGCTCAAAAAACTCGATTAAAAGCCGACATCGTTCGGCTTTTTTTGTATCTATTGATTACTAAATTTGAGCGATTTTCACTGAAAAAGCCTATTTAAGCCTCGGATATTGACCATTTTGTGCGCCAAATCGCTGATATATCTATTGTCATAGAGCTGTAATGAAACGAAGTCAGAATGCACTCGTCCAAATTAAGGGCGACAGTTTAAAGCGCTTTGTGCTCAGCCTCCGCAGATAGAGAGGCACCACGAAGCCCACATTACTTAAATTCAAGAGGCTTGAGTTAAAATGAAAACAAAATTAATCGCGGCGTTGATTGCTGCAACTGCATTCGGTGCTTCAAATGCCAACGCTGAAGTTAAGGTGTCTACTAAAGGTGGGCTTAAGGTTTCTACTGATACACATCAATTTCAGCTCGGTGGTCGAATTCAATATGACTACAATCGCGCCGAATTGAACGGTGTGGTTGACGAAGATCAATTCGACCTTCGTCGTGGACGTATCTATGTAAAAGGTAATGTCAGTGAAGACTGGCATTTCAAAGCTCAATTCAACCTAGATGGCAGCGGCGCTGAGGACCTATATCTTCGTTATACCGGCTGGGGTAAAGGTGCAGTATTAACCCTTGGCAACCAGTTGCAACCCTTTGGCTTACAGGAGTTGGTATCTTCGAAAGATGTTCCAATTTTAGAGCGCTCTGCAATCAATGAGCTCTTTGAGCGTGGTCGTGAGGCGAGTGTCCAGCTTGCAGGTTCAGGCTTTGGTCTTGATTCGACTTACACGGTTAGTGCCTTCACTGAAGAACAAGGTGATAGCTCTGACGAGGAATTCGGTTTTGCAGGTCGCTTTACGGCTGCCCCAATCAAGCAAGACCGTAGTGTTTTACATCTCGGTGTTTCATACTTAGACGTTGGTGAAGTAGATGTATTTGGCATTGAGGCTGGTTACACGCTGGGTTCTTTTCACGCACAAGCTGAGTATCACGATGGAACGTTTGAAGGTGTTGACGCGGATGGCTACTACTTGCAACTTGGTTACATCCTGACTGGTGAGACCCGCCCGTATAAGAATGGTGTTTTCAAGAAAGTTAAGCCCAGCAGTAAATCTGGCGCATGGGAAGTGGTTGCTAGATATGAAGATGGAAATGGCGAATTTGACGACATTGAGTTAGGTGACGTGTTGGGTGCCGAAGAAGCCGATTCTATTGCTTTAGGTTTAAATTACTACCTAAATAATAACGTTCGTATTGGTGCGAGTTATACGGATGGCGAAAACAAGCTAACAGGTGATGATGGTAACGAGTTTAGAGTTCGCTTTCAAATTGCTTATTAATTAATAGCTGAGTTGGTTGAGGTTTTATTTAAGGACCAATACGTTTAAACGGATTTATAAAAAAAGCTCGATGCTAATGCATCGAGCTTTTTTCGTTTATGAGGCTTGAATGGCTTAATTTTCGAGCCGCGAGTCGGTATATTACGCCGACGCGAGCCACCCATTTTAAATTGCCAATGGTTCAGGACTCAACGAGCATATTTAAATAGTGTCTTATCCATTTAATGTGCCAGCTGTCATACAACTAATTTACCTAATTTATAGATCATGATTTCTACCGCAAATATCACCATGCAGTTTGGCGACAAGCCATTATTCGAAGACATTTCCGTTAATTTTGGTGAGGGTAACCGTTATGGTTTGATCGGTGCCAATGGCAGCGGTAAATCGACCTTTATGAAGATCTTAGATGGCACGCTTGAGCCGACTAATGGCAATGTGTCGGTAACGCCAAATGAACGTATCGGCAAGTTGAGCCAAGACCAATTTGCCTATGAAGAATTTAACGTGATCGATACCGTGATCATGGGGCACAAAGAGCTGTGGGAAGTTAAGCAAGAGCGTGATCGTATTTATGCCTTGCCTGAAATGAGTGAAGAAGAGGGTATGCGCGTTGGCGACCTTGAGATGGAGTTCGCTGAGATGGACGGCTACACAGCCGAATCGCGCGCTGGCGAATTGTTGATGGGCGTAGGCATTCCAATTGAGCAGCATTTTGGCCCAATGAGCAAAGTGGCTCCGGGTTGGAAACTGCGTGTATTGTTGGCGCAAGCCTTGTTTTCTGATCCAGATATTTTACTGCTTGATGAGCCGACCAATAACTTGGATATTCACACCATTCGTTGGTTAGAAAAAGTGCTGCAAGAGCGTAAGAGCACCATGATTATCATCTCGCATGACCGTCACTTTTTAAACTCAGTATGCACGCACATGGCTGACTTAGATTACGGTGACATCACTTTGTTCCCTGGTAACTATGATGAATATATGACCGCGGCGACTATGGTACGTGAGCGTATGCAGTCAGAGAATGCCAAGAAAAAAGCTCAAATTGCCGAACTAAAAGAGTTTGTTAGCCGCTTCTCTGCGAATGCATCGAAAGCCAAGCAGGCAACCTCTCGCGCTAAGCAAATTGACAAAATTAAGCTTGATGAAATTAAACCATCGAGCCGTGTGAATCCGTACATCCGTTTTACTCAAGACAAGAAATTGTTTCGAAATGCGCTTGAAGTTGAAGCAATGACGATGAGTTATGAAGAGACTCTGTTCAGCGGTGAAACCTTTAACATAGAAGTCGGCGAGCGGGTTGCCATTATTGGCCAAAACGGTGCGGGTAAAACCACCTTATTGCGGAACTTGATGGGTGAAGTGCCGGTCAGTGGCGGAACATATAAATGGTCTGAGAATGTTGAAATTGGCTACTATGCTCAAGATCATGCAGAAGACTTTGAAACCGATTTAAATGTTTACGATTGGATGTATCAATGGCGTAAAGAAGAGGAAGACGAGCAATTTGTTCGTGGTGTCTTGGGTCAAATGCTGTTCTCCAAAAATGATATTAAGAAGCCAGTGAAAGTGTTATCCGGTGGCGAAAAAGGCCGCATGCTTTTTGGAAAAATCATGATGCAGCGTCCAAATATCATTGTGATGGACGAGCCGACAAACCATTTGGATATGGAGTCGATCGAATCGCTTAACTTGGCGCTTGAAAACTACGACGGCACCTTGCTGTTCGTAAGTCATGATCGCGAGTTCGTAAGCAGTTTAGCAACACAAGTGTTCGAGCTGGGCGATGGCAAGATTGAGCGCTTTGTTGGAACCTATGAAGAATATCTTGCTTATAAGGATGCGCAGGTCGCTTAAGTTAGCGACACGGTTGACAATGCGATTTTAAAGCTAGATATTCGAAACCATGAAAGCGTTTGAGATTGGTTCGAAAAAGACCGTGTTGTTTTATTTGCACGGATTGCGTGGGCACGGGCTTGCGCAAAAGGCTGCGCTTGAACACTTACTCAAAACGCTTGGCGTGTGCATGGTGTCATTGGAGTTGCCGGGTCACGGAGCTGATTCGCCGCTAGAGCATTGCATGGTTCCTGAGTATCGTCAGCTGATTGACATGATTACCGATGAGGTTGAACGACGAGCGAGTGATTCTGATCAAGTGATCTTGATGGGGTATTCATTTGGTGGTGCACTGATGGCCTTAGCGGCCGAATCTCTAGAAAAAAATGTAAAATTTAGACCTAAAGTGGCTGCTTATGTTGGTCTCAGTACCGCTTTTGATGTTGGTCATAATGTGCCTCGATGGCAATTAGCTTTAGCTGGAGCTATCGCTCCGCTGTCACGATTTCTGTTTCGCCATGCGCCAAGGTGGAGTAGTTATGTGACGATTCGCGAGATGGATGTTAGCTTGATCTCGCCAGACTCGGTTGTGCAACAGGCGATCTTAGAAGACGACTTAATGTACAAAGGGCGAATTCCCCTGAATACCTCGGCTCAAGTCTATAGGGCCGGTAAGGCTGCCAAGAAAGTGGTGAACCGTCTTTCGGTGCCAGTATTATTAGTGCACTCGCGAGATGATGCTATTGCTTTGGCGCCAACGAAAAAAACCTTTGGCGAACACGTTAAGCTGAAGCTGTTTAATAATTTGCGCCACAACTGTATCGATGGAATTACTCGAGAAGTGGTCAAGTCTCGTAAGACGATTACGCAATTCATTGTCGAAAGATTGTAATATGGTAGGCTTATTCCATTAGCCAACTGATCAATTAAAAGAAAATTACATGCACAAAAACGCGGCCGATATTCGTTGCGACAACGACCTTGCGCTATATAACAAGCTTAAAGAAAACCGAGATGTGAAACGCGTGAATGAGCAAATCGCTCGTCACGAAGCCGAAGGCCCTAGTGGTATTCGCCGCAATCTATTGTCTACCTCGGTACGCCTCACTAAGGGTATGTCTCCCGAGATTGCCAAAATGGCAGATGAGTGTATTGAAATGCTTGGTGTTGAGTTGCCATTAGAGTTGTATGTTTATTCAAGTCCCCAATTCAATGCAGCCTGCTTTAAGCCTGAAGACGAACGCCTTTATGTCATGTTCTCTTCTAGCTTGCTTGAGGGGTTTACTTCTCAAGAACTGAAGTTCGTGATGGGACATGAATTAGGTCATCATGTATATGACCATCACGCCGTACCGGTAGGCTATCTTTTGAGAGGCAAACAGAGACCTGATCCCGAACTCGCATTAGAGTTATTTGCTTGGTCGCGTTACGCAGAAATATCAGCCGACCGCGCGGGGGCTCACTGCGCCCAAGATATGGATGCAGTTGCTCGTTCATTGTTTAAATTATCTTCCGGGCTCACGTCGAAGGTTGTTGAGTTCAGCCTTGATGATTTTGTTGCTCAAGTCGATGATATGCAAACGGTTGACCAAGAGCCTGGTCAAGGCGCGCCGCAAAGCGATTGGTTTTCGACTCACCCCTTTAGCCCATTAAGAGTTAAGGCTTTGAAGTTGTTCGAGCGCTCGGAGTTGTATGGTGGTAAAGGCTCTAAAGATGACCTAGAAATCGGAGTTCAATCGGTATTAAGCTTGATGGAGCCGAGCTATTTAGAGGCTCGAACTGATACTGCTGAAGCAATGCGACGCTTGCTCTTTGCTGGCTTGATTGCCGTAGCTGATGCTGCTGACGGTATCTCAGCCGAAGAGTTGGAGATTTTCGGAAAATTCTTTGGAAAATATGCGTTTAGCGACAAGCTCGATATCGAGAAAATCAAGCAAACGGTGGCACGACGAGCGGCCGAAGTGAAGAATAAGGCGTCGCAAACGCAAGGAATGCAGGTGCTTCACGACATGTGCATTATGGCGCAGGCCGACGGTGGAGTGCGCGCCAGTGAACGAGTAGTTTTGGAAGAAGTCGCCAAAGTGTTGGGCGTCCCATCATCCTTTATTTGTCAGGTTGTCGATGCGGACAAGGATTTGGATTGATATTTCAAGGGTTGTCGATTTTCGAAGCGGCTTAGACTAAAAGCGTATAAGCAAATAGATTATTAGTCTTTTTGCTTATACCTCATGAGTCCTATACTTATAGCATTATCGTAAATATTGGCAGTTTGTTAGCGCAAAGCGCCAAACAGAGAAGTGGGTATAGAAATGAGTTTAGAGCTAATTGAAACACCGCAAGAATCGTCCTTGGCTTTTCACAAAGACGCGGATCTCGTCGCGTTGAACGAGCAGTTCAGAGGTAGCAAGCCAAGTGAGGTGATGAAGTTCACCGTTGAGAATGCTACAAACCCTGTGATATTTACCAATTTTCGTCCGCTTGCCGTGGCGTTTTTGCACTTGGTTACACAGCCATTAAAAGACATCCCGGTGATTTGGGTTGATCATGGTTTTAATACGCCCGAGACCTATCGCCATATTGAGCGAGTTGTCGAGAGGTTGAATTTGAACCTCCAAGTTTATTCGCCAAAGATGTCGGCCGCTCATTATACCGCTGTGTATGGCGAGATACCGCCTCTGGACACGCCGGAGCATGATCGCTTTTCTGAGATTGTCAAGCTTGAGCCGTTTAATCGAGCCATGTCAGAGCTAAAGCCTGATGTTTGGTTGAATGGTATTCGTCATGATCAAAATACACATCGCAAAAATTTGGATGTATTTACTTTTGGCAGTCATGGCACGGTTCGCGTAGCGCCAATGTTTCACCTAAATGAGCTCGATGTTGAGGAGTACATATACGAGCGAGACTTGCCGGACAATAGCGACTATTTTGACCCTACAAAGGGCGAAGAGCATCGAGAGTGCGGTTTGATGTTGCAAAAATAAGCTGATCACGCTCTCAAAAGGGCAGCATTGCTTAAAACGGCTCATCAATTGATGGGCCGTTTTTATTGTTGTCGTGAGTATTTGCGGTGTCAGTATTTGTTACACTTGGCGTATGAAAGATCAGCAGGAAATTATTCGATTATTGAATCTGAGCGCAGATAACGGCGGAGCTGTTTCTGGCACGGCGATTGGCGAGGCTCTGGGCATCTCGCGCATGGCCGTGCAAAAGCGAGTGCAAGCTTTAATCGCTAACGGCTTGCCTATCACCGCTGTACCCGGCAAGGGTTATGCATTGGCTCAAGGTGTAAATTTACTGAGTGACGAGAGAATTGCTCGCCATTTGAGTTCAGATCTATGTGAGTCGATTGAAGTGTTGCAATCAATCGAGTCGACCAATTCTCACCTTCTATCTCAAGAGATTCTAAACGGCCGAGCTAAAATTTGTGTCGCAGAGTCTCAAAGTGCGGGTCGCGGGCGTAGAGGCAATGATTGGCAGTCTGCGCCGTATCGAAACGTTATGTTGTCGTTAAGTTGGGGCTTTGATCATTGGCCAGAAACAATTACTGGGCTGGGGCTTGCTGTATCGCTAGTGATTACTAAGACTATCAATGAGCGCTACGGGCTTGATGTAGAGATTAAGTGGCCAAACGACCTAATGGTCGGTTACGACAAGCTGGCGGGCATTTTAATCGATGTTGCCGGTGAATCATCGGGGTCGTGCAATGTGGTCGTTGGCGTTGGCTTGAATGTGCACCAACCTGATTGGTCGCCTAAGTCGTCCGCGTATCGTTGGGTTGATATGCAATCGCTGATTTCTGGAGCGGCTGAGGAGATTGATCGCAATGAGCTAATCGGTTTGATCTCACATGGTTTGAGCAGTATGTTCGCAGACTTCGCGCGATCGGGTTTTGCTCCCATGGTTGAATCATGGAATGCGCTTAGCAGCTATCGCGGTAAGCGTGTTCGAGTCGGCTCAACAGGTGAATATGTCGAGGGCGTGATGATTGGCGTTGATGACGTTGGCGCGCTGTTGATTGCCGACCATGATGATATGGTCCATCGCTTTGTTGACAGCAATGTGAGTGTGCGTTTACTTGAAAATGAGAGCCTTGAGAATGAAGCTCTTGAAAGTGAAAGTACGAGGACCGAATCATGAAACTGCTTCTCGACGCCGGAAATACGCGAACAAAATGGGCAGTTGCTGATTCGAATAGTGATCAGCTGCTCGATCGAGGCGTTCTTGATCGAGGTGCTAACGTTAGTGGCTTGGCGCAACTATCTCATTTTGAGATTGATTCAGCCTGGGTTTCTTGCGTGGTGAGCCAGCAAGTGTTGGCAGATCTAAGGCAGGGTGTGAAAGATTGCTTTTCTTTGAGTCTGAACGAGGCAGTCGTTGAGCAAGAAGCAGTTGGAATGGCGAATAATTATGCTGATCTAACACGTCTTGGGGTTGATCGTTGGGTGGCCGCGCTCGGCGCGCGTTCTATATACTCTCAGGGGCCTCTAATTGTGGTTGATGCCGGAACAGCGGTAACGATTGACTTGGTTTCGACCGAAAACCGCTTCGAAGGTGGAGTTATATTGCCTGGTTTTGTGACAATGCATGACGCTTTGTTGGGGCGAACCGCAGGTATCGACTCTGAGTTTCGTCAGGTTTCAAGCGTGATCGGCCGAAGCACAAGTGAGTGCGTCAATGCTGGGGCTCAGTTTGGCTTAATTGGTGCTGTGGAGAAGGTTATTAGCGAAATGAGGGCAAGCGAAATGCTTAGTAGCGATGATGAGCTTCGAATATTGTTGATGGGCGGAGATGCTGAAGCGATCGTTGCTGGGACGTCAATGAAAGTTGAGCTACAATCAGATATGATTTTCAAAGGACTCATGTTGCTCTCAAACCGATAGGTCGAAAAAATGAATCGCGTCTTAAGCTATACTATTGCACTGCTGATTCTTGCTAACTTTGGTATGTTGTTGTGGCCAGACAAGACTCATCAAGCGCCACATGTGCACCCCGTGAAAGAAGATGTTAATCCACACTTTGTTCGCTTAAACAAGGAGATTGAAGAGCGGTTTTACAGCAAGCCTATTGAAGAAGTGCCTGAGTCTTCGCTGGCTTCTAGTGTCGATACTGGCTCGTCCGCTGGAATGACCTCAGAAGGCTGCTATCGCGTCGGTCCATTTATGCATCACGCCAACTATGAGCTCGCGCAGGCCGTACTGTTTAATGCAGGGATTGATTATAAAAAATCCAAACGAGCTAGCAAAGCTTCCAATGTGTATCGAATCTTTCTTGGACCGTTCGAAGATCAAGAGCAAGTTGTTGAGGCTCGACGAATGTTGCGAGACAAAAAAGTACTGGATCACTTTGTTCGCAGGCAAGATGATGGATCGATGATGATTTCGTTAGGCATCTACAGTTCTCCCGAGTCCGCTGATACGGCCCTTAGGTTGTTTGAGCGCAAATTAGATAAAGTTAGTAAGCGAAGCGAGAACGTCATTCTGCCCGATAGCTACTGGTTGCATTTTGAAGCTACTGATGATGAGCGTTTAGTTCCTCAGCTTCGAGCGATTGATTGGGGAGAGCCGTCAGCGAAGATGGGACTATTTACCTGCGGTATATAGTTGTTTTTAGGGCCGCTAGGTTTGATCTAGAGGTCGCTAGATTGAGGCGACCTGAAAAACTTTCCTTTTTAACGATTTTTTTTAAAAGAATCGTTGTATTTCAGCTAAACACGACCTAAAATGCGCGACCTGAACATGGCAGGCCTGCATAGCTCAGTAGGTAGAGCAACTGACTTGTAATCA